>NZ_CP004021.1:0-117500 GCF_001021085.1 Candidatus Liberibacter africanus PTSAPSY
CAAACATCAATAATAAAATATTCTCTTCTACTTATCATACCATATACGTTTTTCGGTCATATCATTACCAATTTGCAAAAACGCATCATGCATAGAATTTGAATCTTCCACGAAATAAAATTGATCCGGCGAAGCGCACTTTTTAAGAAAATCTCTCGCTTTAAGGACACGAATACCAACAGAATAAATTATTGCCCCTTTTTTCTTTGCCTCATTACAATAATATAGACTTTTTTCATTTTCTTTCTCCCTACTATTATCTCCATCCGTCACAAATATGATAAATTTTTTATAATAACTATTTTCTGCGAGAAAAATTCTCTGTGTTTGTAAGCCGAAAATTTGGTTGTAAGCATATTCCAACCCAGGAGTTGAGTTCGTAGAATAACCCATATTAAAATTATCCATTTTCCTCTTAAGATGTTTTATGCCCCAGTCCAAAGGAATAGACTCCATAATCTTTTCAGCAAATGTTACTAATCCAGTACGAACAACATTTTTCACATCTGAAATGCATTTAAGTGAATTTAATATTATATGAATGCATTCTTTTGCTAAATCTATCTTTTTTTTACATGAAGATAAATAATTCATCATAGAACGGGAAACGTCCAAAACTATCATCATATCTAGCCCAACGTCATTTTGAAGGCTTACTTGTAAGGAACTGGTAATCAAGATTAAATTATGACCGCTATTAACTCTATTAGCATACCAAGAAGCAAAATTATAAAATTTAAACGGTACTCTATGCCGCGAAACAGCAATTAAATTATATGATTTGTTGATATAATTTGAAACAACGCTAAATGATGTAGAATTGATCAGATCATCGACATATTCCGCAAAACCATTTTGGTATAATTCATTGTAAAAAGCTTTTTGCCAAATATCTTTTATTTTACATTGAACGTCCCTGGCAATTGGTGTTGCAGTTGTACTACTCAATTCACCTGTTATTTGTGATGCCGTATATAAGAGAGAACGATCAAGAATAGACCGAATTTCTTCCTTTACATATAATATATTCGATAATTCAACTATTATCCCCGTAACTATTAAAATTATAGGGAATATAATAGCCGATAATATACTTACACTTCCTATAAAATCATGAAAAATTCTTTTAATTTTTAAAAAAAACATAAAAACCTATATATCTATTACTTTCCTTTTATAAAGAATACGACATAGGATTAATATATAATAAGTATATATTATATTTATATGATATATATAAATAATTTATAATTATAAATGAATTTAAATACAAATATAAAATGATTTATAGATAGTCTTAGTATTATACTTTTTGTTATTTAATGAATTTATTATTATAAAAAATCACTTATTATTTTGGGGCAACCATTTTCTCAGCAGGATGTGGAGAAACTTTACCCATCTTGTGGGCTGTATCTCCAGACAACAAAAGTCCTTTAGACTTCTTATAACCCTTCAAAATCTTCTGAGATTCATGAGCTAAAAATTCAGCTTTTTGCAAACTAACCTGTACATTGCGAAAAATATCTCGAAAAGACATGTAAAAACCATGGCGATTTCCAGATATATAATCTCTGGTCTGCCGATACAATCCAACTACTTTGGATATTTTAATATCCGAACCATCAAGGTATAACAAGGAACGAATAAGTTGGTAAGATGCAACACCATATAAGACATGAGCATTATCCAAGTTCTGAAGATCATATTCCTGTCGTGCAAGTTGTATATTTTTTTCTGCTTCTTTGATGATATTATTAGCTATTTCTTCCCGATTTTTATCATCTAAAGTTTTTGCCCATTTCCTTTCAATATCACGTAAAATACAACCCTCATGATTATAAAAATTACCCGCAGAAAACTTAATATCATTATAATAAAGCAATTTCTTGATAAGATTGCTGGTGTTTCCTTCAAGATGTATTAAGCGTCGATAAGCAGAACGCGAAGGCTCAACAGAACGATCATAAGATGATATAATATTGATGTGCCACTGAGCAGCAGAATCAAAATCTTTCTTTTGAAGGCTTTCTTGAGCTTTAGTCTTATACATATCTAAATCTTTAAACATATTTATAGCAGATGAAATATCCTGCTCAAATTGATCATCGCTGACATTCTTAATTATGTTTATATTATGAATAATCCGATCTCGCAGATCTATAAGACCAGGAGATGGGTAATGCAATATCATTTTATTAAGCCCGTCTAAAGAGACGTTTAAACTATTTTCAACTTTCAATGATCTTTCTATAAGAGCATCATTCAATTTATATAACTTATTTTTTGCAAGATCATAGATTTCACTATACTCTTTGAAAAACTCCTTCATAAGCCTAGTGTATTGATTGTTTATACTCCTTTCTTCGGTGATAATAAATTTATTTGGAACTGATTGCACACGAATAAAAGAGCGTGAAGTTTTTCTTAATACATCAAGAATCTTTTCCAAAGTGAGATCTTTTTTCTGTGCTTTTTGTGTTGCTATTTTAGTTCTTTTGAGGGTCCTTTCTGCTTCTTGCAGTATCTTTTTTGCCCCCTCAAGATTCATTGTAAGTGTCTTGTTTTGCCCCTGTGGCACAGTAATATTTGTCTTGTTTTTTGGACGCCAAAGAGACCATCCGCCATTAACAAAAAGGCTTAGAACTACAATACTTCCTATTAATCGTTTATTCATATCTCACTGCCAACCACTTTATATTTTAGGTTGAAAAACAAAATTATAATGAAAATCTTTAATTATCAACCAACAAAATCCCTAATACCAGTTGGCCTATAAGCCGGGTTCTGTATATTTCTCTGCGAGAAACTGGTAATCATTCATCTAGTATGCTATTCACATAGCACCTCATGCGACCTACCCGGACAGCTAGATCGAAAACAAATCTGGAAATTACTCCGCGCTATCCCTATTTGGTCTTGCTCCCAACGGGGTTTACCCTGCCATTTTTGTTACCAAAAACGCGGTGAGCTCTTACCCCACCATTTCACCCTTACCTTTAAATTTAAAGGCGGTATATTTTCTGTGGCACTTTCCCTAAAGTCACCTTTGCCGGACGTTATCCGACGTTGAGTTTTCATGGAGCCCGGACTTTCCTCATCTTAAAAAAAAAATCTTTCAAAACGCGATTACCCAGCCAACTGGTTTATTGACTGTAAAGAAAACAAAACAATAATACTATTAAAATATATTCAATATGGTAAAAAACTCTAGATAAAAGACACAATACTCAATACCCATAATGACAACTGATATCCTTTTATAGAAATATGGAATGATAATGATGAATATGCGATATTTAAATGACTTTTAGAGGACATTGCATATTTGCCTCGGCAAGTATTATCCTTACCAAAAAATAAACCTCTAGAAATCTTTTGAAGATATGGAATGATAATGATGAATATGCGATATTTAAATGACTTTTAGAGGACATTGCATATTTGCCTTGGCAAGTATTATCCTTGCCAAAAAAATAAACCTCTCAACATCTTTTGAAGATGCTGAATGGGGTATAGTGATTGCAGGCGCATTATTATCTTGTCTTTTGCCAGATATTGATCATCCTAAATCATTTATTTCTCAACGTTTTAAAACCTTTTTCTTTTTTCCTTCCTTTATATTAAACCATCGAGGTTTTACGCACAGTATCCTCGCAGTTATCTTATATGGATGGCTTATACATTATTTTTTCCCATTAGAAAAAATATCTTATCAAGGGTTTCAAGATTCGCTCATCATCGGATATGTAAGTCATTTAGTCGCAGATATCCTTACCCCATCTGGCATACCGTTATTATGGCCTTATCAATGGAGATGTCGCTTGCCTTTATTACAATCAAAATCTCCTACGATAGAAATATTCTTTTGTGTATTATGCCTTATTTATGCCATAATCATCGTTAGTTAAAATACTAAAAGACACTGCTATTATTAAAAATATCCACTCGAATTATCTATACAATGATGAAATGTCCGCTTAAAAATGTAAAATAAAAAAATAATTATGAACTAAATGACTTAATTATATAAAAAATGACATATAATTTAATTGTATTTTTCTATAATAGAGATATCCCATACCATAGGTATGAAAAGGAGTTAAGCGATTGCGAAAAGTATTTCATAAAAAACCAAATCTATTGATTGGTTGAAGAGTAATAATAGAGATTAAACAGAGAGATTTTCTAATTAGCATGAAAGAAATATCAAGCATATCAATGCCCATGCGTTGGATCGGGCCTATTAAAATAACAGGAAATGTTATCCAAGAAGAGGTAAGCGTTCCTCTCGCAACCTACGAATATCCTCTTTGGCACTCTGTAAAAAGAGGCGCATATATCTCAAGGCTTTGTCAAAATGGTATACGCGCAACACTCATTGATGAACGTATGACCCGTTCTATATTTTTTGAAACTGAAAATGCACAAATGGCTTTAACCGCACTCCAAGAAATAAGCCTACGAAAAGAAGAACTAGAAAAAATTGTAGAAAAAACAAGCCGTTTTGCCCGTTTTATTCAGTTACACCCTCAAATAGCAAGCAATCTCCTTTTTCTCCGCCTTGAATTTTCTACTGGAGATGCCTCGGGACATAATATGGTAACCAAAGCAGCCGATGCCGTCATGGACTGGATTTTATCACAATGGACTTATTTACGTTATGGGTCTGTTTCTGCTAATATTTGCTCCGACAAAAAAGCAACTGCCATTAATGGTATTATGGGGAGAGGAAAAAATTTTGTAACAGAAATAACGATTAATCGTGAAATATGTCAAAAATATTTACATACTACTCCAGAAAATATTATCCGTCTTAATATGCAAAAAAATTTGATAGGAACTATTTTAGCCGGGGGTATACGCTCGGCTAATGCCCACTTTGCTAATATGCTGTTGGCCTACTATCTCGCAACAGGACAAGATGCCGCCAATATCGTTGAAGGATCTCAGGGTTTGACTTATGCCAATTTGCAAAACGATTCTCTTTACTTTTCTTGTACAATACCAAATCTCATTTTAGGATGTGTTGGAAACGGCAAAAATATTCCTGCTATAGAAAATAATTTAACAGCATTGGGTTGCACCCAAAAAAGGAATAATGGAGATAATGCCCGTCGTCTTGCAACAATATGTGCAGCAACTGTACTCTGCGGTGAATTATCTCTTATGGCAGCACAAACGAATCCTGGCGAACTAATGAAAGCTCATTTGCGCCTAGAAAGGACGCATGCAAATGCTAAATGATCGAAAAATTGACCATATCAACATTGTATGTAATGATTCTGAAGTAGATCGCAAAAAAAATTTTTTTGATGATTGGCATCTAATCCATAGAGCTTTACCAGAAATATCCCTTGATGAAGTTGATCCATCCGTTACTTTTTTAGGGAAAAAATTGTCTTTTCCATTGCTGATTTCTTCTATGACAGGAGGAAATCATAAAATGATTGAGCATATTAATCGTAATCTCGCTATTGCAGCGGAAAAAACCCAAGTAGCAATGGCTGTCGGTTCACAAAGAGTCATGTTTACTGATCATGAGGCTATTAAAAGCTTCTCCCTACGTCAATATGCTCCTAATACAGTTCTCATCTCTAATTTAGGTGCAGTGCAATTGAATTATGATTTTGGTATTAGTGAAGCACGTCAAGCCGTTAATGTTTTACAAGCAGATGGATTATTTCTTCACCTTAATCCGTTGCAAGAAGCAATCCAGCCAAATGGTAATACGAACTTTGCTAATATCAGCTCCAAAATTTATATGCTATCGTCAAAAATAGACGTACCTATAATTCTTAAAGAAGTAGGATGTGGTCTCTCTCCTATGGATATAGAGTTAGGATTAAAATCAGGGATTCGCTATTTTGATCTCGCAGGACGAGGAGGAACATCTTGGAGCCGAATCGAAAGTCATCGCGACCCCAGCGATACCGGTATTGTTTTCCAAGATTGGGGAATTCCAACACCTATTGCTTTAGAAATGGCTCGTCCATACTGTAATAAAGCACAATTTATTGCTAGCGGAGGTCTCCGCAATGGATTAGACATATTAAAATCAATGATCTTAGGGGCTTCCCTAGGAGGATTGGCTGCACCTTTTTTAAAACCAGCTATGGATTCGTCTGAAGCCGTTGTCTCTTTAATAGAATCCCTGCGTAGAGAGTTCATCATATCAATGTTTTTAATAGGAATAAAACGTGTGAAAGAACTATACCTAAATACAGATCTTATACGGCGTCAATAAGCGGAGTATTTGGTTTATGGCAATTGGAATCGAAGATATTTCTTTTTACACCACCAATCAGTATATAGATTTATCTGTGATAGCAGAAAAAAATGGTGTAGACGTAGCCAAATTTTATGTAGGAATTGGACAAGAGCGAATGAGTGTCCTAAATCCCGATGAAGATATTGTTACGATGGCAGCGGCAGCGGCTTTACCCATATTAGAAAATCAAGATAAAAACTTAATCAACACTCTATTTTTTGCAACAGAAAGCAGCATCGACCAATCAAAATCTGCAGCAATATGGCTTCATAATCTTTTAGGTTTAAATTCTTCTTGTCGTGTAGTGGAGCTGAAACAAGCGTGCTATAGTGCTACTTTTGCGTTACATATGGCTTGTGCATTAGTCGCTAAAACACCACAACGCAAAGTACTTATCGTAGCTTCTGATGTGGCACGATATGATCGTGGTTCATCCGGAGAACCCACACAAGGATGTGGTGCAGTTGCAATACTGATCTCATCTCAAGCATCTGTTTTGGAAATTGAACATGCAACAGGAATGTATACAAATGATTGTATGGATTTTTGGCGCCCTAATTATCGTAGTGCAGCATTTGTCGATGGGAAATACTCCACTAAAATTTACCTACAATCTTTAAAGTTATCCTGGCAAGATTATAAAAAAAATAATGGCCATGATTTCAGTCAATTTCAACATTTTTGCTATCATCAACCTTTTACACGCATGGCTGAAAAAGCCCATATTCACTTATCTAAAACTGTTAATATGAATCTTTCTGCTACTGAAATTGAAACTGCTATCGGAATGACTGTACTGTATAATCGTCTGATCGGGAATAGTTATACAGCATCTTTATATATTTCTTTGATCTCTCTATTGGATCATAGCGAAGAAAATCTTGCTGGTAAACGTATAGGATTTTTTAGCTATGGTTCTGGTTGTATGGCAGAATTTTTCTCAGGAATTGTCCAAGAAGGATATCGTTCAAGATCACATAAAAAACATCATCAATATATCATAAACTCTCGTATTCCTGTTTCTTATCAAATATATTGCAATTTACATCAAGAAATGATTCCATCTGATGAAGGGAATTGTATAATACCCCATACAACAACAGGTCCATTTCGTTTAAGCGCAATTAAAAATCATAAACGAATTTATGAAAAAACAACCGTTACAAAATTCTAGTGCTACGAGCATTTCTCCTGCCAAAGTCATATTAAGCGGCGAATATTCTGCTTTATATGGAGGATCAGCGCTAGCTATGACGATTTCTTTTTATTTAAGGGCCTCTCTCACAACCATTGAGCCATCGATAATCCGCATTATAAATCCAGATCCTATCGAATATTCTTTTAAAAAATGTCTTTCGATTGGAAATCAAATCGATCAACGATATCATGATTTTACAAAAAAAAAAATTCCAATATCATCTGTTTTAACCAATCCAAATGATCTAATCATCTATATTGTTAATCGTCATTTCCATAATATATCTTCGGGAATATCATTAGAGATTCATTCTACCATTCCTATAGGAGCTGGTTTTGGTTCTTCTTCTGCAATTATTTCTGCCGTATCTTTAGCCTTAAGTGCTATAACGAACAAACCTTTCTGCAATAAAGAAAAACTTATTTCTGAAACAAGTTACATAGAACGTCTTCAACATGGAAAAACTGGTGTAGTTGATCCTACGACAATAATAATTGGAGGAATCGTATATATAAATCCTCCTCATATTATAAAAAATGAAATTCTTATAGGAGAATGGTGGGCTATAAATACAGGAACGCCAAACAGTTCGACAGGAGAATGTATTTCTTTTGTTGAAAAACACTTTTCAAAAAGCAATATTTGGAGCGAATTTAATTCTGTTACTAATGAAATAATGAATTGTATCCAAAAAAAAGATGAAGAAAAAATATATCATTTAATAAAAATCAATCAATCTCTATTGCAATCTATTGGTGTCGTCCCAAAATCAGTCAGCCAATTCATTCATGCTATTGAGGATAAAGGAGGATCCGCAAAAATTGCAGGCGCTGGAAGTGTTCAAGGAGAAAATGCGGGCCTTGTTCTTGTAGGTGGCTATAATCCAGAAGAATTATCTTCCCTCTATGGCTATACATGTTATAAAATAAAAGAGGAAAAAAATGGGACAAAAATTATATAAAATTCAAGTAAGCGCACCAGGAAGCTTAGTACTGATAGGAGAACATGGAGTACTCTATGAACACGCTGCACTAGCTTTTGCCATTGATAAAAGAATAAAATTATCCCTGACATTACGCAAAGATCGTCTGATAAAAATAAATTCTTCCCTAGGTCAATATTGTGTATCTCTTGATCTTCCAATGATGAATCATCCATTATTTTCTTTTATTCTAGTAGCAATTGAACATATAAAACCACCTTGCGGCTTTGATTTAAACATCATATCTGATCTTGATTCTGGATTGGGTCTTGGCTCTTCTGCTGCCATTACGGTTGCTATAACTGCAGCTCTACTAATGCTTCAATCTCATAAAGAACCTTCATCAAAAGAAATACTTGCACAAGCACATGCGATTGTTTTGAAAACACAAGGAAAATCCTCTGGCATTGATCTTGCTACTTCTATTTATGGAGGATTGATTTTTTACAGCATGCCACAATATAGCGTAGAAAAGATTGATTTTATTTTCCCTATACATTGCGTCTATTCAGGATATAAAACCTCCACTGCTCAGGTTTTAAAAAAAATTGTCCTTATAGAAAAAGAATGTCCTGAAATCAAAAAAATAAATCAAAGTATTTATACTCTTATGGGAGAACTTAGTCATATAGCTGCGCATGCTCTCCGTAATAAAAATTTAAAAGCATTGGCACAGATCATGAATAAACAGCAGGGATTATTGGAAACATTAGGCGTATCTGATCCAAAAATTTCTGAAATTGTTTGGAAACTCCGCGAACAACCTAATATTATAGCCTCTAAAATTTCAGGATCAGGATTAGGAGACTGTGTCATTGCTCTCGGAGAAGGAAATATACACTCTCTTCCTTATAACTCCATCGATTGTCACATGCATTCAAAAGGAATACACATTGTCCCTATCACTTCGTCATATTCTACATAGTTACATTGGTGAATGTAACCCTATCATCCAGAATACAGGAAGCGCTTTTCTTCCTAGTAACATTGCATTATGTAAATACTGGGGAAAAAGAGATTCAAAATTAAATCTGCCATTTAACAATTCTCTTTCTTTGAGTCTGGGATGTCTCGGCACAACGACACATATAACAGTCATTGATTCCGATGCCGATTGTATCATACTAAATGGTCAAAAAATATCTCCTCAGAGTAGTTTCTTTAATAGAATCACTCAATTTTGCGATCTTTTTCGTCAATTTAAAGAATCCTATTTTTTAATAGAAACTTCCAATAATATCCCTACTAAAGCAGGATTAGCCTCTTCTGCTTCTGGCTTTGCAGCATTAACTTTAGCATTATTCCGAATTTATTCTATTCCCGAAAAAAATGAATCTCTATCTCGTGTTGCACGTCTCGGTTCAGGGAGTGCTTGTCGCTCGTTTTATAGAGGATTTTGCGAATGGATATGCGGAACAGATCAAGATGGCATGGATAGTTTTGCTATACCATTAGAAAATCAATGGCCTGATTTACGTATTGGACTATTAAAGATAATCAATAAAGAAAAAAAAATAGGATCGCGTGAAGCGATGGAAATTACACGTCATAGTTCTCCTTTTTTTACACAATGGATAAAACAAATTCCCACAGATCTTGCACACATTAAACAAGCGATTATAAATCAAGATTTTGTCAAATTTGGAGAATTTTCTGAACAAAATGCTTTAAAAATGCACGCAACTATGATTAGCGCATCTCCTCCTCTTTTATATTGGCAAGAAGAAACAATCCAAGGTATGCAAAGAGTATGGAATGCGCGAAAACAATCCATCCCTATTTATTTTACTATCGATGCTGGACCTAATTTAAAACTCTTATTTACTCATAAAACAGAAGAAATAATAAAACAATTTTTTCCAGAAATAACTGTGATCAACCCTCTTGATAGTCCAGATTTATGGGGCAATAAAAAATAATTTTATTCAATAATTATTTTAATAGACCAAAATCAATAGATTATACCTCCCGAACCTAATAATTCCCATATCTTTAATATCCTTTGCATTTTTTTACCATTGCATAATTTCTGATAAAATGAAGAAACAATCCAAGGTATGCAAAGAGTATGGAATGCGCGAAAACAATCCATCCCTATTTATTTACTATCGATGCTGGACCTAATTTAAAACTCTTATTTACTCATAAAACAGAAGAAATAATAAAACAATTTTTTCCAGAAATAACTGTGATCAACCCTCTTGATAGTCCAGATTTATGGAGCAATAAAAAATAATTTTTATTCAATAATTCCCATATCTTTAATATACTTTGCATTTTTACCATTTCATAATTTCTGATAAAATATTGAATTATAGAAATTTTAATCAAATAAATATCCAAGTCATTCGAAAAACATTATGGCCATTAATGATAACAAGATATTCAAAGGGCTATTTGATAAAATGTTTTTTTTACAAGAATAAATGTATTTGCTAGCTTTAAAATACCATCGTAAAATCTATACTTTTGTATTTCTTTATGTATTTAGTGTGACGGTTTTTGCTTAGAAGCAGGAGACTTCTTCAACAAAAGTTTATTATTGTCCTTATCATGTACAATAACAAAGGTTACCCCTTTATCGGGTAATTCTTCCGTCGCAGTACCAGTGAGACCTAACATAATACGTTTTGATTGAAGATGTCGTGTTATAAAAATTGGAAAAGGATGCTTTCCTTGCTGATTCCATAATGCATTAGATAATACCCATAAAAACACCAAAGAATACCCTATAATCATAGATGTAAAAACAGAATTACAAAAAGCTATTTTCCCTAACTTTTTGATGATTTTTAAAAATATCTTGAGAAAAACCGATGTCATATTTTTCCTTAAAACATTTTTTCTCAATGCCTACTTACAGTCATGCACTAATGATATGTTATATTAATAAACAATTAAAAACCACATATAAAAAACATCGATTATAGCTATATCATTATGATAATAAATGTAATTTTACTTTAAAAAATAATATTATTGTACAAAAAAATCAAACTATAAAACAATTGATAGCTCAAGGGGAAAGCCCTATTTCTATATTAACATAAAATAAACAACTTGTATTACTTTTCATCATAATTATATTGGCCTTACATTTTTATTAGTACAAATCCACTCTTTTTTGAGTATTAAAATGCCTTTGGGTTTTCAATAATATCCCCCTTTCAATCCCCCTTTTTTTTCAATTACTTAATTAACACAAAAAATTAACCATATAAATTAATATAATAATTGGATATTGGTACAAATTTTAATGCAATGTTACATAGATATGCAATTAAAATGATAAGTCGTAAAAAAAATTGAGGATATGAAAAATATGTTTAAGATCGCCTCAATAACAGCTAGCTTGCTAATGTTGCCAGAATATATATTGGCTAGTATTCCCAATCGTGATAACAATGCACGTACTTCTGAATCAGCAAGAAATTTAAGGGAGACAACACACCCCATACACACGCTTTACCTTTACCTCCTGCTCTTTATAATTAACCTGTTAGATAAGAGGAAAATCCGGTCATGGCAAGACTGATGGAACGGATACAATCTCTCGACGTTACTGTTGAAGAATCGAATGCAAATTTAAAAAGATCAAGAATAGATACACTAGGCATTACTCCGAAACAACGAGGAGAAAGTTTGGCTCTTACTCTACTAGCTATTCCTCTATATCTAGTCACTCATCGACTGCAACTCATATGATCCACCATATTATGGAAGATAAATATTCAATTATTTTGTATACTACCTGCATTAAAAGGGAGGATACATGAAAATATTAGACGATATCATATGTTTAAAAATTTGTTCGTAAAAAAAAAATTTACATAAGAATGTTTATCAAATATAATTAATGAGTGTAATCTATTTTTTTAAAAAAGTGCAAGGATCTGAGAAAAAGATGTTTTTTATCGCAAAAAAGATTTTTTGGATATCAATGTTTTTAGTAATTTTATCTAGTGTGTATCCGCCATCTTATTTAAAAAACACAACCAAAGATAATCAAATGCAAACAGAAATAAAAGATGTAGTGATTGCTGTAAGCAGTACAGTAGATTATGCAAGAAATATTTGTAATGAAAAACCAGAATTATGTGTCTTATGGAAAAAAATCATTCATGATACTAAAGTACATACTTTAAATGGAGCAAGAATTGCATATAATTTTGCAAAATCTACTCTTGGAAAGTATGAAAAAGAAAATTCAGGGAATCTTGATAAAAAATAATATTTTTATCCCCTACATGATTTAAAAATCATCAGTTGTAATAAAATTTGTTCAGTATATTAAAAAGTATGACGCCTCTTTTTTGGTGAATAAAATTTTCAATGATTCGTACAATAGTATTACTTAAGGATTTATGATCCCGACCATCAAAAATGGTGGTTAGGGTAAGAAAAAACATTGTTATATCACATGCTTAATCTATATTAAGTGTCAACTACAAGGAATTGCTTGTTTCTTGCGATAACTCTAAAAAATATATCCTGTCCAAAACTTATTGTAAAATTAAGAGAAGCGGCAATCGAATCGACTTTTTGGATACGTTTTTTCCTTGACACTTCCATATCTGCCAAAATTTGTTGTTTAGGGTAAGAAAAAAAATGTTATATCACACACTTAATCTATATTAAGTGTCAACTACAAGGAATTGCTTGTTTCTTGCGATAACTCTAAAAAATATATCCTGTCCAAAACTTCTTGTAAAATAAGAGAAGCGGCAATCGAATCGACTTTTTGGATACGTTTTTTCCTTGACACTTCCATATCTGCCAAAATTTGTTGTGCGGATACTGTAGTCAAACGTTCATCCCAAAAAACAAAAGGCACACATATTTTTTTATCGATCATATTATTCACAAAAGCACGCGTGGAGTGCACCCGTGGACCTTCGGAACCATTCATATTCAATGGAAGTCCAATGATAAAAGCTGCTATATTTTCCGTAGTAACAAAAGAAAGTAATTCTAATGCTGTTTGTGTAATCTTTCTTCTCATAATAAATGGACGAGGATATGCAAATTTTCTTCTAGGATCAGAAATAGCAATGCCAATCCTCTTTGTTCCTAAATCAATAGACGCTATAGGTTGATTGGGTTTAAGAGACTTGACCAAGTCTTCAATAAGAAGTATTGACATGCGAACAGTACCTGCTTTTGCATAGTATTTTATAATTTGTTACGTAAAAAAATAAAGGTATTCGTCTTCATTCACCGTATTAATTTAATCAACGTACATACTAGATTATAATGATATTCTTCGAAGATAGCGAGTATAATTTTTTGTAATTGTTTTAACTATTGAGATATTTACAAAAAAATATTACGAAGATTTATTTTCTTGATTACTACTACTCTTGATATAATTAATTTTTATATCTGTGTCCTCATTTAATATTTTAGAGTAAAGTAATGCGCTGTGATAGGAATACATTTGAGATGAAAGGTTCATAAAGATGTTAATTGATGTAGCAGAGGTCAAACGCGTTGCGCATCTTTCTCGCATATCAATAAAAGAGGAAGATATACCCATTCTTTTATCACGTCTTAACAATACTTTGAATATCTTAGAAAAAATTACAGAAGTTAATATTGAGGGTATAGAACCTATGGTATCTGTTGTTCCTATAAAAATGGTGCAGCGATCTGATAAGGTCTCTGATAGCAGTAATGTAGAATCCATTCTGTCAAATGCACCCCATGTTGAAAACAATTTTTTTATCGTGCCTAAAGCCGTAGAGTAATGAATAATACAGTAATTTTTATCGGTTAATTTTATAATGGGAGTTGTATTGAAATGTCAGAATTAAATTTCATGACTGTCTCAGAAGCTAGAGACCGATTAAAATCAAAGGATATTTCCGCAGTAGAACTCGTTGATGCTTATATTAAATCTATTGAAAGTTCTAATAGTAAAATTAATGCATACGTGAAAATAGTTGCACAAAAAGCTCTCGAGTCCGCAGAGGAATCTAATAAGCGGATTATAAAGGGAGATTCAAGGGATTTAGAAGGAATTCCTGTCGGAATTAAAGATTGCTTTGCCACGAAAGGCATTCACACACAGGCGTGCAGTCATATTCTTGATGGTTTCCTCCCCGAGTACGAATCAACGGTTACACAAAATTTATGGAATAACGGCGCCATTATGTTGGGGAAACTAAACATGGATGAGTTTGCTATGGGATCTTCCAACGAAACATCTTATTATGGTCCTGTGATTTCTCCTTGGAGAAGTGATGGCTCTACCGATAAGTTTACGCCTGGCGGATCTTCGGGAGGATCTTCTGCAGCAGTCGCTAGTTTTTTATGTGCCGCTTCTATAGGAACAGATACAGGAGGATCAATTCGTCAGCCTGCATCTTTTACTGGAACAGTAGGAATAAAACCAACATATGGTAGATGTTCTCGTCTGGGTATCATTTCTTTTGCGCCATCTCTAGATCAAGCAGGTATCATTACTCGTACAGTTAGAGATTCAGCAATTTTACTCAAAGCAATTGCAGGACACGATGAAAAGGACGCAACATGCGTTGATTTGCCCGTTCCTGACTATGAATTAGCAATTGGCAAATCTATTAAAGGAATTACAGTCGGAATTCCAAAAGAATATCGACTTGATCAACTGCCTCTTACAATTGAAAAAACATGGCAAAAAGGGATTTCTTGGCTTAAAGATGCAGGAGCAAAAATTGTTGAGATATCTTTGCCTCATACCCAATATGCTTTACCCTCTTATTATATTATTGGTCCAGCAGAAGCTTCTTCTAATCTTTCTCGTTATGATGGTGTGCGTTATGGTTTACGTGTAGAAAGCAAAGACATTGTCGAAATGTATGAAAAAACCCGTTCTATTGGATTAGGTCAAGAGGTTAAGCATCGTATTATGGTTGGTACTTATGTTCTTTCTTCTTGTTGTTATGATTCTCATTATTTACGAGCTCGTAAAATTCGCACGCTTATCAAGCGTGATTTTACAGAGGTTTTTGAGAAAGGTGTAGATGTTATTCTGACACCAACCACACCAACATCAGCTTTTACCCTTGGCAAAAAAGAAAACAACTCTGGTTCCATGGAACATATATACAACGATGTTTTCACAGTTGCCGTTAACATGGCAGGACTACCAGCTATTTCAGTACCAGCAGCTTTATGCGAGAGAAAAATGCCTCTCGGGTTACAGTTGATTGGACAACCATTTCGCGAAGATATACTCTTTAGCGTCGGAGAAGTTATAGAAAAAGAAGCAGGATATTTCCGCCCTCATAAGTGGTGGTAATAATATTTCATGTAACGATATTTTTTTATAAAATAAGCATCTTCTCTAATGTCAATGATGGTTTAAGAAATGTTGAATTTATTGTAAGGCACTATTATCTTGTATGATTTTTTGTAATCATTATTGTTTTTAAAGGTTTATTATGGTCTCAATTGATACACATGTTACTAATTCAGAATCTTTCATATCTGGTACGACAGGAACTTGGGAAGTCGTTATAGGAATGGAAGTACATGCTCAATTATCTGTTGTTTCAAAATTATTTTCAGGTGCGTCTGTTGACTTTGGTGCTAATCCTAATACACAAGTAAGTTTTTTTGATGCGGCAATGCCAGGAATGTTGCCAATATTGAACAGTGAGTGTGTTCGACAAGCAGTTATGACGGGTCTTGGATTAAATGCTCATATTAATAAATACTCTGTTTTTGCAAGGAAAAATTATTTCTATCCAGATCTTCCACAAGGATATCAGATTTCACAACATAACGAACCTATTGTGGGAGAAGGTAAAGTCTTTGTATCCATCGGTCCAAATAAATCAGGTCAATTTAAAACAATAGAGGTAGGAATAGAACGTATTCATCTAGAACAAGATGCAGGAAAATCTATTCATGATCAGCATTCATCTGTTTCTCGTATTGATCTTAATCGTTCTGGTATAGCGCTTATGGAAATAGTGACCAAGCCAGACATGCGTTCTTCACTGGAAGCTAAAGCATTTTTGACTAAATTACGCAGTATATTGCGTTATTTAGGAACTTGTAATGGAAATATGGAAGAAGGTTCAATGCGTGCTGATGTCAACGTTTCTGTTTGTCGTCCTGGAGAAGCATGGGGTACGCGTTGTGAAGTTAAAAATGTAAATTCTATTCGTTTTTTAGGTAATGCTATTGAATATGAAGCACGTCGCCAAATCGCCATTCTTGAAGATGGAGGACATATTATACAAGAAACTCGTTTATTTGATCCATCAAAAAACGAAACACGTTCTCTACGCACTAAAGAAGACGCGCATGATTATCGTTATTTTTCTGAACCAGACTTACTTCCCTTAGAAATTGATGAAAGTTTTATACGCGAAATTAAAGAACAACTTCCAGAACTTCCTGATGCCAAGAGAGAACGTTTTATCCAAGAATTTGGTATTTCTTTTTATGATGCTTCTGTCCTAGTTTCTGATAAATCAATCGCAGATTATTTCGAAAAATTAGCAACGAATCGTGATCAAAAAATCTCTGCTAATTGGGTTATTAACGATCTTCTAGGTGCGCTTAATAAATCGGGGAAAAATATAGAAGAGACACCTATCTTACCTGATCAATTAGGAGAATTAATTGACTTGATAATTGATGGAACAATATCAGGAAAAATTGCAAAAGATATTTTTAATATATTATGGGAAAAAGGAGGTAATCCAAAGCAAATCGTGGAAGAGCTTGGATTACGCCAAGTAACTGACCTTTCTGCTATTGAAAAAATTGTTGATGAAGTAATTAATTCTAATCCCGATAATGTTGCACGAATAAAAACAAAACCTAACCTAATTGGATGGTTTGTTGGACAAGTTATGAAAAATACGGGGGGAAAAGCTAACCCTAGTATAGTGCAAAAAATAGTGAAAGAAAAATTAGGGATAAAGGAATAAGTATTATATTTTTACCTATTATTTTTTTAACAATCATTTTTAAATGATTAAGTTTTATTTTCATTCAATCTATCTAGATCACAAGCATACTTTGATGAAAGTTTTAGAATAATCCTAGACAGTGGAACTGTAGTCAGTAACCTAAATATTCAAAAAATTGATATTTAATAACTGTATGGTCATTATTATTTCTATAAAAAATTTTAAATGAATATTTTAGAATAAGAAATTTTCATACGTAAAATAAAAAATGATATCTTCAAAAAAAAATCATAATCAGTCAAGAAAAATTACAGTCATCAAACAAAATCAATAGCTTATACCACCCGAATCTAGTAATTGCTGAAATGGGGAGTCGTTGATTCTACGCAACTATTTTGATACCCACCCTAACCTTCTCACCTATAAACAACAGCATAATCGAATTAATTATAACTATGTTAATTCATCGATTGTGTTTCATAAACAGGGAAAATAAAATTACTAATTAAAAACTACAATTCTACAAAACATATCTATCAACTTAACTGCAGAATAATTTTTTCATTTTTATGTTTAGAAATATATTGACACAATCACAGATATAATTATTGTAATAACCACAAACTTTTTATTCCGTTACTGTATAGGAATTGGGTAATGAAAACATTGAAATATACAACTATTTTTCCTGCCCTATTGATTTCAGGTGGGTTGTCTTCACACGAAAAAGCGGAAGATCCTAATATTAAAATAATCGAAAGATTAAATCAAAGTATTAAGGATGCGGTTAACGGGGTAAATAAAAATATTACTGATTCGCAAGATAACTTAATTATTTCTGTAAATAACATTGATTATTATAATAAGCAATCAACAGAAAGTTAATACATGTATACAGAGATAGGGCTTATTAGCCCTCTTTTTGCTTTAAACTCTATTCTTCTGCACTATTTTATCGGTGTACCAAAAGCCACGGGTACAAGATATTATATCCTGAGTAAATGTAGCTAGAATCATTGAAGGATTCGTGAATAAACCCCTTCTCTCACAAGAGAAATTACTAATAACGGATAAACAATAATCCAAAAAACAGTTGTCAGAGGTCGAACAAGAGCTTTGAAGCTATCAACCCATTGTGTGCCACTTTTGTGTTTATGCTCATGAATCCTAGCTAATATCACTGGTTTATCTTTAATCCTTTCAAGAGCAACCAGGTTCTCGGCATTGATCTTCGCCAATTCAAGCTTCAACCTATCGTGTTCTATTGATTGCTTGTACTTCATATGCTCTACTATCGTTTCAAACACAGACGGAATAAAACGAAGCAAGAACCTAAATACCCCCCCAACAATAAAAGACTGTATCATGTTTGTAACTTGAAAATTATATACAATCGCTGCTAAGTCGCAGCAGTAGCCAATGGCCCCCAATAGTTTTGAAAAACGCACTCACTCCTTTGAGAGTAGTACGTATATTTAAAATCTCTCTAATATCCTATTGTTGTTTGATATATTGTTTTTCAAAATTCTCGAATCGTTTCTCAAAATTCTCGAATCTGGCACAAAGCTCATTAAATTTTTTCCTTGTAAATGCTTTCCTTGTGGTTGCTTTCTATGAGTTGGTTGGTCACTATTTTTTGTCATTTGGACATAACCTCTTGTACATAGTAATGGATTTCACCCATTTTAGAAGTTATTTTATCTGTAACTCTCCACCATGCACTTCTTTCAATCTCGGTTTCAATCTCGGTAGTAGAAGCTGAAGAACAAATCGTAGAAGAAAAACTAAGTAGCAGCAAATGTTGGGTCTTCCCAAGCTAGTATCTCATTTCATGATACAGCGTCTCCAACTGATTTTTCGGCGGAAACCCTAAATTTGCAACAACGAGAATTGGTTCTCGATTTCATAAATAATCTAATTCTATAATCAATATTGGAGTTTTCGTCCACAGTTGGTTGAGTTCTAAAGGATGGAGCTGTTCCGAGTGGAAGTTTTTTCTCAATATTTATAACTTTTGTTTCTAAAATATTGATGTCGGCTTGTAGTTTTGTTGCCACACTACCTAGATCTAATTGGCCCTTGTTGACATCGGAGGAAACCCTATCTATTTTATTTTCGTTCTCTAATGTTTTCAATGCGATAGCAAACGCGTCTTTAGCAAGTTCAATAAAATTTACATTATCAACATTATGATAAATGCGATCGACTACAGAGGTAAGGTTTCTGTATCAGTTTTCTATATCATCAACCCTTTTCAGGATAATGGAATGTCCTTTTAATTCGAGGAGAACTTCTTCCTTTAATTTTTCATTCTCTGATATTGTATCTTTTAACTCTTTGATTTCATCTTTAAGAATGGTTATAAGATTTTCTTGTTCACCTAATTTAGTATCATATACCGAAGTCTTGCTTTGAGTATTGTTTATCTCACCCTTAAGATCTGTAAACCTCTTTTTTGATCGGATCTAGAGTTTTTTCATCGAGTGGCGACACACTGGTTGATGGAGAATAAGTTGGTTTTAACTCTAACTCTTTTAATATATTTTTGTGAGATCGGTAACTTCCTTCTTAATAGAATCTAAAACTTTTTCATCGAAAGGAACGCCAATCGTTAATGGTGTATCTTCTAACTTCTTAACACGACCATATATAGATTCTACCTTGTTTTCGATGGGTTGGAAAAGAGACTTGTCATTTAAAAGGATCTTTTCTGCTTTAAAAGTAATTGATCTATCTTTATTTATAGTTATGCCAGCTGGGTATATCAATCTTTCTGAAGAGTCTTTTTCTGAAGTAAATATTTCTAAATCATCGTCGTATGTGGTGTTTATTACCGCCAAAATCAGTAAAATATAATGATGTGGTGTTACCGTAAGTTGTTAGGTCTCTAAAAGTTTGATTTGCGAAAAGAGGTTTTTCGTTGATAAGAACTTTAGAATCTTTAATATTAATTGAATGGTCTTCTAGAGATATAGAACTAGTATAGATTTTATTCCCCCCAAGGATGTACTCCAACATGTCCTATTATAAAGTTCTTACTTGTATAAAGTTCTTACTTGCAGTTTAGAAAGTTCTTACTTGCAGTAACGTATTACTCCTTCGTGAACCCACTTCATTGCCTTGGCGATCACTTTGGAATTTTAGGCCTCTAAGGACAATTACAGGTTCTTTAACAAGTGAATAATCCTACGTATGATCGGAAGATTCTATGGTGATACGTTTAGTGTATTTATCTTCTAAGAATGGCAAAATATTAAATATATATTAAGGAAAAATGGCATGTTATTTGTAATATATAAAAAAAGTGTAAAATACTATTGTAAAAAGCAATATAATTTTCTATAATTCACCAATTGTGATTTTAAATAGTCGTTTTCAGATTCTGAAAACACATGAATGTTCGTTACTATATCTAGTAAAAACTATTATCTTCACTATAAACTTTAAACTATAGAATAAGATAGAAAGGAGTATGATATGGCTTTCGAAACATGGCTTTCGTTTGTGGTTTTTTGTTTTGTAATCGCCTCTGCCCCCGGGCCGGGTAATATTCTCACCATTAATCACTCATTACAACATGGATGGCGTTCTTCTAAAACTCTAATTTTAGGACAAGAGATAGCGATCTTTATTATAATGTTAGCGGTGACCTTAGGAACAAAATTCTTATCTAGTTTAGATTATACAATGTTAATCATTAAAGTGTTAGGAGTTTGTTGGTTGATCTATTCTGCGTGGGGCGCTTGGTTCTCTCCTTTTAATGATCTTCCTTTAGATCAAATTCCTCCTTTTACTAAATTAGAATCTTTTACTAAAGGTTTTATTACAGATTTTACAAATGGAAAAGCATGGATATTATTGATGGCTATGATTCCTCCATATTTAAATATGGAACATCGTTTGCTTCCACAGTCTCTTATTCTATCGTTCACAGTAGTGGGTGTTGATACTATGGTTCTCGTGACTTACGCTTTTATAAGCGGCCAATTGAGAAAACTATTTTCCACACCTAAATTTGTGAAAATACAAAATCGTGTTTCCGCTGTTGTCTTGCTATTATTAACATTTAAAATAGCTTATTTCTAAGATCAAGAGTAAATCACATATACTAAAAAAATTATGCGATATAAGTAATTATCATCCGATTTTTTCTTATACTCATGAGAATAAGTATTCATAATAATCGGTGTTTTATTACTTTATCGCATATATATATGCTTTAAGTAGCGGAGGTGATATCTAAATATCGAGACAAAAAGTTACAATAGATAATAAGGGCCGACTCCCAAGGGAGCGGCCCAACATTATTATTTCATATTTTTATTAGAATTAGAAAATCTTATTTATTTTCTCGTCAATAAATTTAATAATTACATTTTTCCAATACCACCGTTTTTCTGTGACCATTCCATTGGATTTTCAAGAAAAAATTGTACTTCCTTTAAAACATCTTGATTAAAAATTTTTAATTTTCCAGCGATTTTTAAAACATCATGCCATGTAGAAAGATAATGAAAGTTTATATTATTTTCACGAAATCGTCCAAAAGATTCAGGGAATATATTATAAAAAAACAACCCAATTCCATTGTCAATTATTCCACCCGAATCACGAACAACCTTAATGAAATCAAACATTGAACCACCTAAAGTAACCAAGTCTTCTATAATAAGAACACGAGCTCCTTTAAACATATGCCCTTCTATTTGAGATTTTTGACCATACTTTTTTGCTTTTTTTCTGATATAGATCATTGGTAATTTCAAACGTTCAGCTAAAAATGCCGCGAATGGGATCCCTGCTGTTTCTCCGCCTGCAATAATATCAATAGATTCAATCCCTATATGTCTTAATACAACCTTTTCCGTCAAATCCATAACCATTGAGCGTGCATTTGCAAAAGAAATAAGTTTTCGACAATCAATATATACGGGACTAACAATTCCTGAGGTAAGATGATACGGATTTTGGGGCGAGAAATCAACAGCTTGAATTTCAAAAAGAATTTCAGCCATCAACTCTGCGATTACTTTTTTTTCTGAAAAATTATTAATATTCACTGACTAACAAAATCCTTCCTACTATTTAAAAATACCTATTGTATAATGTCAGACAGATAAGAGATACGTCAACTTATTATAACTTTAAATATTATCATTATGAACTACTTCCCAATATAATGAAAATAGTGGGTTAAAAATCGTAATATATCCCATGGAAGTATTAATTTTTTCATCAAAAAAAATGGGTTTTTCACGTTTTATTAGGGATATTTTCTCTGTATTTAACGGTATGCCATACCATGTTGCACCGTTAATGCTAACAAAACTTTCTAAATTTTCAAGTTTATTTTCTTGTTCAAATACTTGAGCAAGACAATTAAGAGAATTTTTTGCAGTATAAATACCAGCACAGCCATAAGATGATTCTTTAGAAGAATCTAAATGAGGAGCAGAGTCAGTGCCAAGAAAAAATCTAGAATTACCAGAAACGGCAGCCTTACGAAGAGCAAGACGATGTTCCTCTCGTTTTGGGAGTGGAAGGCAGTAATAATGCGGATTAAGACCATTCTGAAACATTGCATTTCTATTAATAATAAGATGATGAACAGTAATAGAAGCAGCTATGTTAGAAGAGTTATTGACATAGTCAATGCCATGTGAAGTTGTTATATGTTCAAAAATAATTTTTAAGTTTGGTAGTTTATTACGCAAAGGTTCTAAAATCTTTTCTATAAAAACTAACTCCCGATCAAAAAAATCAATATCCGGATCCGGCATTTCTCCATGAATGCACAGTGGCATTCCTATTTTTTCCATTCTTTCCAATACAGGAAACACACTCTCAATACTATCTACACCATTGTGAGAATTTGTAGTACTACCAATAAAATATAGTTTTACCGCCTGAACTAATCCAGAGGAAAATCCTTCCTCCACATCATCCGGATCTGTTGTTGCAGTGAGATATATAGTCATCAAGGGAGAAAAATCATATCCTGGAGGAACTGCATCTAAAATCCTCTGACGATAAGCACGTACATCATGGGTTGTCATAATCGGAGGATTAGTATTAGGCATAATAAGAGCTCGTTTAAAATTTCTCACAGTATCCTTGATAACAGTTTTTAATATTTCTCCATCACGTAAATGTAGATGCCAATCATCTGGAATTCGTAAGGAAATTTTTTGCATGTTCTCTCCAAGAGATAATCTGAAACGATACTTTGATAGCATCTAGGGAAATTTTCATAGTAAATATTAAAAAGAAGTCTGTTATCATTCCCGAGTTGTTTAACTATATCATTCCTATTAAAAAAATGAGCAATAATCTATTTGTATATCATTACTTTATCTGAGTTATATTTGGCAATATTATGTAAATACTTCTTCTTTAGCTTCATTATACGTTGATAAGCGCTTTCAATTCTGCTTGCTTCAATCTCACCTGACTTTACATGATTATAAATAATTTCAATTACATTAGCAGGATCTTGCCAAACAGGAACTCGCTAATTACTAAAAATCAACATATCGACCCCCGCATTAATAGGTAACTTTAATGCTTCACTCACTATAATTAGCCGATATAGCTCCCATTTGCATGCAATCAGTGCTAACAACGCCCTGAAAGCCCATCTCATCCCGTAATTTATCTTGTATTATAACCTTAGATAAAGTAGCTGGTTTGCCACTAGGGTCTAAATTACGATTAACAACATGTGCGCTCATAACAATAGGACATGCATTATTATGAGAAATTCCAGATTGATATGGCTTTAATTCCTTTTTATTCCAAGTATCAGTTACATCAACAAAACCTAAATGAGTATCACCTACGGCACTACCATGCCCAGGAAAGTGTTTGTAAGCACAAGCTATTCCATATTTTTTATAAGTGCGAGATAATAATTTAGCATTCTTTTCTACTTCTTCAGGATTGCTTGAAAAACTACGTTCATTTAGTGCAATAAATGTTTTTGGTCCGTATAAAAGATCAACAACTGGCGCAAAGTTCGTATTAATACCCGAGTTTAGCAAAGTTTTAGCCATACTTTCAGCTTGTTGCTTTCTCTGCTTAAGAGGTAATTTCGCAAACTGTTGTGCAGAATATGTTTTAGGGAAACCATAGCGACTACTTAAGCGCTCTACAGAACCACCTTCATAATCAATTGCGACAATTAAAGGAAATGAAGATTCTTTTAAATTCGCTCTATGTTGATCAGCTTCCTTAGCCATATTTTGTAATGCTGTTGTTAATTTATGCAATTGATTAGGATCTTTAATATTTCTTTGGTAAGAGTTCTTTTTAAAATCATGATCAAAGAGAATCACTCCTCCAACCTGCCTATTTTGAATAGCAAGTCCAATTGGGCTATTGGGCTCCAACTCAAAGCCATCAAAACCAACAATCAACATTTGCCCTATTTTTTCTTTCATAGAAATTTCATCAATTGAACTTTCTTGTCTTCTTGATGGCAACCTACAAGAAAAAGATAAAAATACTAGCAATAGAAAAAAAGGCTTGATATCATAAAAGTTAGAAAACGACATTATAAATCTCTCAACGGTTATTTAATGTATCTTACTTTCATGATTATTATCATAAAATAGCACAATGCTGAGTATTTAAGCTAGAACATCGATAAATAGCAAGATAATTTTTTTACACTCAATGAGAGAAAATAAACCATGTTATTTTTATTATAATATTTTTAATTATCCGAATATTTTAATTAACTGACCAATATAGCAGATACCAGACAACTAAAATACCTATAGTAATCCGGCTGGACTCAAGTAATTTTTGATTCTACTCTGTCTGTGTGGAAGATGCGGAATGATTTTTTTAAAAGATAATATGGAAAGTCAACCATCATGACCAAACGTCTTTCATAAAGTATAATTCACCTATAACATAGTCATATAACAAAAGATAAAAATGACGTTTATAATAAACAGTACCCATAACATTATAGACGTATTTGCTTGCAGAGGAAAGTTTAAAACAATCAGCCCACTATTCCTAAAAAACAAGAAACTGCCTAAATTATTCGGAATAAAATATAAACATAGCAAAAATCATAAAATATAAACATAGCAAAAATCCTTTCCCATCAATACGGGAAAGGATTCAAAGCTTAATGTTCATAAATTCCCATAATTAATTCATATTAAAAACGAACAACTACACCTGTTGATACTCCTACGTTTTTCCATGAACTATATTGCAACTGATTATATGGAGATGAGAAACTATATTCAGCACGAACTGAGAACATACTTGCTATTTTCTTTTCAATTCCAACACCTAAAACTGTATCTGATGTAGGACGTGGTATAAAGCCTCGTATATTTTTAACATTTGAAATATCTTTTACACGAAACCCTCCAAATCCATAAACAAGAGTGTTTTGGAAAATAGTAGAATTTGAATTATCAAAAGTAAAACCAGTACGTAATAAGAACGTAGCAGATAAATTATTAAGATCGGTGTCCTTGTTTAAAAAGTTACCTTCCAAATTAGAAGATAAACCATAAACCAAACTTCCATCTTGACCATCATAACCGACAGAAATATTTCTCATAACAAGGTTGCGGAAATTAAAAGAAGCATTGGAATCATTTTTAACAAAATCCGAACCAATATATAATCCCTGAAACCTTGAGAAATTTGAATTAGAGAATTCTGCTCTAGAAGGGCCAGGATAGTAATAATTATCAGCCATTACAGTAGAAGACATAAAACCTAAAAACAATCCACTACATAATAATGTATTAATTGGACTGCTAACAAACTTTTTGCTTACAAAACCCATCATTAATCTCCTTACAAAGTTAATGTTTTACATGTATAATATTGTAGTATCGTATAACAATATATTTAATAAAACAAAAACAAAAATATAAATAAATAAAATACAATTTAAAACAGTAATAAATATAAATATACAAAAATAATTTTTATATATTTGTATAATACAATGTAAATAAAAAGAATAATTATTATTTTATTAATATTACTTCATCTACATGCACCTCTTCATATAATTCGATGAAGAGATGAATGTTATTTCATGCAATCCCAATACATCGAAATATGATTTGGAACGCATTTATAAGCATATCATACTATCTAAAAATAATATACTACTTTTTATTAATTTACTTCATTTTTAAACAACATCGTTAAGCTTATCTTTTATGGCATCATTAGCCATTTTCTCGTCTTCTTTGATAGAAGAAATATTAGGAAGTGATGTTATCTTCGAAAGAATAATATCACTTAGTTTATGATCATCTAATTTAAGTTGATTAACAGCATCAGGATTGGTATTACGCAGGTACTCTTGTGCTAATTTCATTTTTTCAGGAGTAATATCAGAAGATTGAATTTTTGAGATAGCAAAGGTTAAAGCATTACTTGCCGCCTTATGCAAACCATCTCGTAATGCAGATTCTATTTCTAATTGCTTAGCTTCTTCTGTCAATTTTAATACATTTTTTAAGGGTTCTATAATTCCTTTAACAAATATAGGAACAACAAGAGAAATCCCGAATACTACTAAAGGCTGAAATATGTCAATTACATTCATTATATAGTTCATTAAATAACCTTTCCTCTTTGATATTCAATATTGTGCCATTTTAAAATTATTTTATTATGGGACACATCACTCTCGATGAATGAAATATCCCCCGAAAATTCATTTATTTATTTCTTTTTAAATATTAAAGGATGCACTGTAAGAATATTAAAGCAAAAAAATCAATTGTATAAATAAATCGATTTAAATATGAACTGCTCATTACAGTTAACGAAATATTTTTTATAAAAATTAGTAATATAAAGTAGATATACAGTAAAAAATAAGTATTTATATTATTCAAACTATCATAAGTGGAACGACTAATACATCAAATTTCATGGAATTTTTTATAATACATAAGACGCATAGATGCACTTCATGTTTTTTTATCAATAATATTACGTAATTTTATTACTTCTTGTGAAAGTTCTTGTACGGCTTTTGCTAGATAAGGAAGAATAAAAGATGGATTAGGAGTCAAATAATCGCCAATGGTATCAACAAACGATTTATTGACTTCTTGTAGATTATTTGCCGAAAAACCAATCTTATGTCGGACTAAAGGATCCATTCCAATTTCAGGAATATAGTTGAAATCGATAAATTTTAATTTTTCAATGCTTTCTAGCGCAGAAACAGATGATTTTCCATGTATATTTTTTAATCGCTCATCAGATATAAAATAACTACAGCCCACAGGACCACGGTCAGTATCGAAATGAATATATCCTGGACCTCGCTGCATATTAGAAACTTTCGTCTTTTTTATATACATATTTTCTGCGTTATCAGCTGTATGTTGAGCTTGTCTTATTCCTTGCCATACCGTTTTTTGGTACTTATAGCACATGATATCCCCATCATCCATAAATTCGACAATCTTCTGGGAATCTCTATAAAATTTAACACCATTTTTAAAAATAGCTCGATGCAATGCTGAATCATCATTACAAGATAATAATTCTCGCATAAAGGAAGAAAGAAAAGCTGTAGCATATTGATTACTATCAGCAGTATAAACAATATGGCCCGGTGTTTTCGCATGAGCGACTAAATTTTGCAAAGCAAGAGGCGCTAAACGCGATGTCCAAACTTCTCCCATAGAGCTTGAATCAACCTGTAATGTGAATTGCCTTCCATTCCATCCCAAATATATTTTATTATTTAGTTGCTCTTTTCCTCCCCTTGTTGTACAGGGAGAAAAGGCAATATAGTTTCATTGATTTTACCTTTAGTAAGATTTCTAGCATCGTCTGTGCCTAAATTAACACGCGCTTGAATGGCATTAGTTGCAGCCGTTCCTCCTGCACAAATAGGACGAGGACAGTTATTATCCAATGCTAGATCTTCTAATAAATTATTATAAGCACTGCTACTAATATTACTATTGGGATAAGCCTTGGATCCAGATGGAATAGTATATACTTCTCTAATACGAGGCATGAAATTTCCTTTAAAAATAAAATAAAATATTTCTCAATAAAAATTACAAAATATTTGAATAGCTAGCACCACATAACAAAAACCGAATGTGGTTAGTTGCTTTATCTCATAATGCCATTCACTTTGATCATGCAGATCTTTTTTTGTTTTTTCTCCGTATTTGAGCAATATTAAAGAGCCGACCATAATCAACAGATTGTATCCCTTGATGATTTTCAATAACGGAATATGGGCGAATTTTATTGATTTCTTGTGCCATCACACCAATTCTTTGGATATTTGCCGGATCTGATACATATCGATATTGATATAGATTTGCCACGGGCTTGATATCGCGTTTCATTCGACGATCAGAAATAAGAGGCGCTAATTGATTGCCCATATTGAGTATATCATAGAACTCTTTTTTCTGTTCCTTCCATTCTGCTAATTTATTACGATATGAATCTTGAGCTATTCCTGCATAATCAATGGGAACTATAGGTGTAGGATTTTTAAAAGGAATAGAAATTTTAGGTGAAGTAATACCTTGCATAAGAGATAGAATTTCATGAAATGCTTGCTGTCTTTGAGCTATTTTTTGCTGTGCTCTTTGTGCTTGCGCAAGATTATGAAAATAAGCGCGTCTAGCTTGCATATTATCTACACGCTCTTGTTCCTCAGAAGTTTTTAAAATTGTGGATAGACGTGCATCATTGAGCTTTCTATTTGTTTCATCTATTGCCCTATTCCAAGAAACAGATCCTGGCATAACCCCCTGATTATATAGTTTTGTTTCCAAGTCTTCGCGATCTTTTTGCAATAACGGCTGTAATCGATCTAACAAGGCCTTTTCATATTGCTGATTTTCAACTGTAGGATAATCATAGAGAATTTTTTTCTCTTCATCGGAAGAAATAGTTTCTCGTTCTGGTAAATTATTGTCCTGAGTATGAGGAATAGCAGAAAATTGTGTGGTATTAGTGTTGATGTTGTCAGGAAGAATATCTGTTATCCGCCGCGTCAAGAGATCTGACAACAAAAGATTATTCATGTTTTTTCGATTATAAATCTCTTGTTGTTGAGGATGCAATGAATAACTCTGAACGTAATGTGGAATAGATACTTCACGACCGATTAAAGGATCAACCACCTTGTCTACACCATCTTGTTTATACCGCAAGATACCATCTGGTGTAATCTGATCCATGTTTTCTCTACTTGAATTAATCAGAGAATTAACAATATTTTCCGATGATTGCACAGAATAAATATCTTTAGGATCAGGAGCTGCAGGTGCGGATTGTTTACCCATATAAAACCTCATAATTGTAAATAGCACAAACCAACAAACATTTTATCACTTGAGATATGATGCTTGAATCATTGAAGGAGATTGTATTTTTATTATTATTGTAGGAAGGAAAAAAATATCGGCGGTAAAAAACATCAAACCGCAATCAAAATTAATTAATTAATTAAGAACAAGAAATATATTTTTTGATATTCAAAAACAAAAACTACGATGACTTATCAACCAAAGTCTTTTTATTAATTTTATTGTTCATCCAATCTTCATACGTAATCACATAGATATTTTCTGCTTCATACCTACCTCGCAAACGTGGGATACGATAGCGAACCCCTCCTAAAGAAGTAAGCATACGGTGTTGAGGATAATCATCATCAGGAATACGATGGATAACTGCTTGACAACACAATTGATCCCAAGGATAACTGTAGATCTTCTGTAATAATTCTCGACTAAGCCATGATTTACTTACAGATGCGCCTGATAATTCTATTACACGAGATGTGGGACAATAATTGTGGTATATAACACCCGCTATGAGTGTCGCTTTTTTCAAGACTCCCATAGAAACAAATCGGTCCCAACCATTAAAACAATTATGGATACGCTTTGCAACAAAATCTGCGATTAACTTATTAATTTCTGGCTTATTATGCCCACCCCAAATAATTGTCATTTTGTTATATATCCTTATTCAACTAAAAGTTTTGCGTTATTAATTTGAATATCATTTATAAATTTTCCAGAAGAAATCATAACACAACCGACTGCTAGAAAATTTCCATAAGCCACGACATTTTGACAAAAATTAAATAGTTGCTTTTTTTTTATCGATACGTTATCTGTCCATTTTACCTCATCCCATAAAGAATTATCCCATATGCCATTACTCATAGAACCATTATTAAAAGTTTCTTTTGAGAAATTCGGATAACTATAATCATAATCAGCACGAGAAAATAATTTAAGATGAGGACGTTGATAGGCACGAAGAGAGATATGCGCAACACAAGCTTTTTTTTTAAATCCCAGACGAGGATCAACTTCATGAAAAGACGAAAGATACACAGCAGTAAAAGGCTGATTATTATCTGAACCTGAAATATCCCCTTGCCAAAAATTTCCTTCATAATCACCAAAAAAGAGATTTTCATTCGAAACAACATATGATTGAGCAAACCAATTATAGAAACTAGCCCAGAGATTATTGTGCTCTACATTCATAACGAATGTTTTGTCGGATAAAAGAGAGTTTTGGGGGAAACTAATCAATAACATATTGCGTTTTTCCCATAAGGTCATCGACCATCCTGTTGGAGCCACCATCACTGCTTGTTCCCATTCTTCTTGTATAGGCCAAGACAAAGGTAAATTATTTTTATCTTCTTGTAAGAAGATATTTTTCATCGAAATCAAACCATTTTTTGTTGCAATCAATACATCGTTTTTAACAAAGACGATGGCCTTTTTCCCCAATGGACGCCCAATATGATAAATTGCTTTAAGAAAAAAAGAAGACTCTACATCAGGATCATCCCCCCCATAAACAGCGACTTCCCCAAGATTAGATAAGAAAACGCATAGTGTAGATAAACCATCACTACTTTCATTTGAGAAGGAAAATCCCGCAAGCAACGCTCCCCCTGCTTGCATTATTCCTCCTAAAGGAAATACTTTAGCAACGCCACCCAAAGATTTAGCCGGTAGATACCATGCATCCATACTGTCTGAAGCGATATACCATTGACGATTTTTGAAAAAGCCATCCATATGAAAAATATGTGAGATTATTTTCGTTGTATCCATTGCATATTATTTTAGGATGATCCGACATCCATTCATTTCCATCATAAACTTGGCGTTCATCTTGACCATTCAATGCAATCAAAAAAGTTTTATCTGGAGTTGTATACTGAAACGTCATCCATTCACCAGATTTCATGTTCGAGACACATACAGTTTCTGAATGCATGAGAGAAGAATTTGTCACATCATATATTTCTCTGTGATTGGCTAGAAATACTCTTTGTTGCGTGCTACTTTTATATGAAAAAGCAGAAGTAATACCACTATTGTAACTCAGTTTACATATTTTTCTACATCCTCCACGTATAATTGGACCTTTTGTAGCAGGCCAAAAATTACGCAAAATACCAAATACATTGTCTTGTAATTGTTGTTTTTCAATGAGAAAGTATAAAAACTTTTCATTTCCCGAAGAAAAATTCTCTATCGCAATATTATTACTTGAATCAGAGTATTGATTTTCAAGGGAACAAGACATTCTATCCTCCGAGGATTTTTTCCATAGCAAGAGCGGAATCAAATTCTCGCAAATAATCAGCAAAACTTAATCCTTGTACACGACGCCAACGCCAAACAACGTCAAATTATAAATCCGAAGAAAAATTCTCTATCGTAATATTATTACTTGAATCAGAGTATTGATTTTCAAGGGAATAAGACATTCTATCCTCCGAGGATTTTTTCCATGGCAAGAGCGGAATCAAATTCTCGCAAATAATCAGCAAAACTTAATCCTTGTGCACGACGCCAACGCCAAACAACGTCTTTGATCAGCAAATATGCCGGAAGTAGCGTACTATCATCATCTGTAGTGATACTATTTTTTTCTTCTTTATTACGTCCGATTATCCAATGTTTAGAAAAATACCGAAAAGTAACCGGCGAATTAAAAGAAAAATGTATCTTCTGACGATCAATCCAATACCAAGGGATATTAGAAAAATTTTTAACAACTTCCCAATCGGCAATATTCATTACTGGACGCCCTAAAGAAAGATCTGGCATTATTATTGCACTTCCCAGAAGGGGTCTTTGATAATCTTGAGGAAGAGGATATGGAAAATTCTGTATTTTTACTTCACGCAATAAATGTGGCCAATCAACTTTTAAACAAATTTCCTCACCAGATTGTTGCAATAATGATACAAGAAGAGCTGTATTTTCATCTTGATTTTGATAAATTTTTTCAAATTTAGATAATCCTATTAAATCACAAATAGTATTTAAGATTGTTAATATATTCATGGAGTTAATCTACCACGATTTAACGTAGTATCAGCCCAACGTAAACGAGTATCATTTTGCTGTAATTTTTTGATAGACTGCTGGAACAAAGAACCCGCAGTAGCAGCTTTATCAATTTTTTGTTCCCATAAAGCAATTTCTTCTACCAAACCATAGAGATAAAGATCTGGAGCTCTATGTAATAACCAATTGACAGGATTATTTTCTGTCAAAGGTGGAATGCAGGAATAATAATATAGCACAACATCCTCAGACACAGCAGGCAAAACGCAAATTGAATCTGCGGTAATGATGTATCCTTTTTGCTTTTTCAATGAAATACTCAAAGGAAGATGATCTAATTTATTTCCCTTATTATCATGAAGAAAACGAATTTCTATATAATCATCTGGCAGTGTAACCGATCCTTCCACGAGAGAAAGAAATGCCTTTTTTTCCATTTCACGCAAACGCAATTCACGATTGATTTTTACCTCTATTCTATGCAGAAAATCCTTAAAAAGATACGTAAATCCTCTTTTTTCTGAATAATGACTCACATCAATTAATAAAGAAGAATAATCTTTTGCCATTATACATATCCCTCCGAAGTACGCCAAGAAGCGTTATCTTTGTTATTAAGCCACTTACTGACCCAAACATCATCTCCTTCAGTATGAGCTTGAAGGAGATGAGAATTTTTTAAAATATTTAAAGGTATGCTCGCTATTCTTTGCCAATCCTTATTTTGTTTCTTAGTAGCTATTGCACAAGCCTGATTCATTTCCATAATTTTGGATACAGGATAGTCGATTCGATATACACCTTGTTGATTATCTGATGCATGCCAAATTGTTCTTCCAGTTTCTGGATCATAATTTATTAATTTCCACGAACCATCATAGATATCCATTTTGACCTCTTTTCTAAGTTGTTTTTGATAGCCCAAATAAATCAGCTACTACCCCTATAGCTTTTTCATTTTTAATTTTTAGGGTTCCCTCTCCGATCAGCACACCTTTATTGGCATCTCCATTTTTAGAAATATTTTTATCCTCGTGGATTGGACGCAACCATAAAAACTCCAACATATTGGGATCAATGAGAAAAGCATTTCGCGCAGTCTCTACATTGCTTGCCATAACCCGATTAGGATGTACCATGACCTTCCCAAATGGCCCATCATATATATCAGCGGTTGCAACAATAGTATTATTATGACCTTTACCAGATGCAGAATAGCGAAAAGATGCAACATTGGGATCAGACATAAATCGAACAAATTCACTTTTCACATAAGGTGAAACGATAATATGGCGAAAGTTAGCTCCATTTTGATATCCTTCTTGCATAACTTCATCAAGAAGTTGTTTAGAGAAAGATCTTTGTGCACCATCCTTAGCTTTTTTAGTCATGCCAGTTACAGAATCATATCCTCCCGAACTTCCCCCTGTTCCCCTTCTAGCATTTGTTTTGATCCAACTACTCAAAGAAACCATTTTACGTGGTGATGTTTTTTCAGATCCTTGTGAACTAACGATTGCAAATTCAATATCTTTCCGAATTTCTAATGCTTTTTTTTAATTTTTGCTCCTTATATTTTAAGAGGTGTCCAGCATCATCAACAGCTTCTTGAGTTCCCGAAATAATCCAACTTTTACGCATAATCTGCGTATAATTCCCCATCCTTTCAGGAGCAGTAATTGATTAGAAACTGTATTCATCTCCTTCTAATTGTGCGTTAATCCCTGGAGAATTAAGATCATCTACAATCCATTCTGGATGTATCGAGTGTGTGGTTCCTTTTTTAATCATCGAATAAATAGGAGTATCTTCTGGTGTAATGCGCGATACAACATCAGACAAAGATTCTTTATTAGAAGAAGAAGTAGTAGTAACAAATGTATTATTAACTATAGTCATAATATAAAATTTTCCTTTAATTAGTATAAATTTTTTATAAATTGTATAATATTTTATTAGCAAAATAATATGAGAAGATTTATGCATTAAAAAAATGCTTATATACCAGATAAAGTTGGAAAATATGCGATATTTATTCTAAGTAATTATTTTTATAGAAAATCTACTGCTAAAGCATCTTCGAAAGATCCAGTTTGAGACAATTTTTGTATTGCTTTTTCTTGCGAAACTATTCGGTGATGATTATTGTTTCTAGCTTTATTCGTAATATTAACAGCAGGTTTATGGCGTATTTTATGATAAGCATCTTCAGATAATTTTTGAGCTTTCCATCCTATTTGGGCATAATAAGCCAACGAAAGTAATCGATGATCTGCAATATTTTTCATTTCCTCTTCTTGAAATCCCAGAATATTTCCTATTTTGAACACATTTTTAAAAAAATCCTGTCGTTGTGCTGGATCTTTTGTTTGGGGAAAAATATTTTCTAATTTTTGATTTTCATCCTCTAATTTTTTTTCTATAATTTCTGAACCCAATTCCTTAGCAAGATTATCCGGATTTCGCCCTGCTTCGACAAAATGATTAATGATATCCAAGGCATTTTTTCGCAGATTTCGTATACGATGATACGTTTCCGAATCTGTTTTTTCTAAAATAGGATCAGGCTCATCTGGAATATGATGATTGATTAATTGTGCTAATGCTTTAGAACTATGTGCCAAAATTTGTGCTTGATTTTGTACGTTTTTTTTCTGTTCCCAAATATCTTGTTGTTGTGAAAGGTATTCTTTATGTCGGCTATACCCATCTTTGAGCTCAGAGATTGTGATTTTTTCACCATTATCAAGAGATATTTCATTTAAATCATTAATATTTTGGCTATTCTCATGTGAATTTTCTTGTTTTATCTCTGTCTTTAATTGATTCTCTAATTGTAGGTTAACTTTCTCATCAACATCATTTTTGTCAAATTCATCCGTATCAACAGAATATCTTATATTTTTTTCCTGTTGTTTTTGGTTTAGTCTATCCGATCCATAAATACGTTTATCTTTTCGAGGATATGAAACGTGCTCATGATCATTTTTGCTTATGATAGTATCATCTAACTCTTTATTGATACCCTGTAATATTTGGGAAGAATTATTTGCAAAGTTCCAAGGTTTTGTCTGTAATTGATTATGTGTCAATTCGATATCAGCAAACGAATTATCCGAGTTTATCATAGAATAATTTCCTTCGTAAAATATTGATTTAAAGAATAATAAAATGATTTTTTTAAAAGAATGGACTATTTAATAAAATTATATTCTAAGTAATTTTAATCCTGGCAAGACTTGCTACAACTGCAATTTTTCTTTTTTTCTAGTAAATATTCTGCTTCCAATTTTTGTCTTTTTAAGTCTATTTCCGCCTGTATTTTTACTCGCTTTAATTCCATATCTGCTTGTAAACGATTATAAGAAAGAACTTGTTCAAATTGTAAATTTTGAATTTTTTCATCGTTAGAATCAGCAGTAAAAGGTTTTTCTAAATCCGGTTTGTTAAAGTACTCATTAACATTTTGTACTCCGATCGCTTCAGCAAGACATGCAATACCATTATATAAGTTAGCAGCAGATACAAAAGGATTGTTGATCCCAAATGTTGCCATAATTTCTTTTTGGAGAGATAAGAGATGTGAGACCATCATAATATCTTTCTCACGATTTCCTGATCCTAAGCCTATATTGACCTTTGCATCCATGTCTGCATTCCAATATCGAGGATCAAATGAAACCCATTGATCACGGAGTCTGACCATTCTGACCTTATCTTGATGCTGAATAATCAACCGCAACAACCCTCGGAAGAGCATTTCTAATCCTTGCGCTAATGTACGCACAATAAGCTCTACTTGCCCTATACTACTTTGTTCTATCAAAGATGTAGCAGTCGCAGTCATATTCTTCAATATTTCTGGAGATAATCCAGAAGAGACATTCGAAATACCCGTACGATCTACTAATTCTTGATCTAAATAATGCAACATTGAAAAAGATTTATCTGCGATCATTGGCACACTATGGATGCCCAATACACTACGAACATCCATTCCTGGTGCGACTCGAATAGGCTTTCCAAATTGTGGATTGAGTACACTTTCTGGATCAACAATTGCTCCTTCTTGAACAATTGTTTGTGGTTGATTTTGCCAGTAAAGATTATCTAGTGTCTGCCGTAATAAAACAGTTTTTATTTTTTGAATTTCGATAATAGATTCCGATAAACTTTCACCAACAAAACAATGTGGCGCACGGATAGCGCGCAAACATGTAAAAGGTACTTCATCCCATTCTTCATTAACAAGAATATTATCCTGTCCTGTGCCACCCGCCATGATCACTCGACGCAATTCTGCAATTCCATCGTCATCATAATCAATAGTGACATATAATTCATAGTATTCAATCACTTCAAGAGCTTTATCAGCATTATGACATTGTTGGAATTGCCATATATTTTCAGTATTGCTTGAAAATGCCGCAGGTAAACTATTAATATGTTGGCGGTCATATCCCATAGAAATAAGATCAGAACGTGTAAGATATAATTTACGCCCAACAATAGGACTTTTTTCAATATCAACTGCGCTAGGATGAATGAGGAATTCATCAGGTGGAACAGCATCAATACACACTTTTCCTTGAGAATATTTACGCCTAATACGAATATCGTGAACCTTTTCTCCTTCATCTTCTCTTTGAGAGTGTTCTAAAACCTCTATATCAGGATCTTTTATTAACGTAATAAAAGACTGCTCATCAAGACCAGTATGTAAAGTTGTCGTGCACAGTTCTTGCAATTCATATCGCCAAGTTAAAATACCGATTCCGGACAATAAAGCATCATAGATAGCATTTTCAACGGAATCACGTCCTTTTGCTTCTGGAAAGATGATATGATTAACATAATCACTTGCAGCACTAGCCATTTTTTCGTCTCCTTGTCGTATAGGAGAATACTCAACAAATTTATGTCCATTCAGAAGTACTCTACAAACAGAAGGCATAATTTTACGAATTGCAGCACGCAAATCACACGATACAACAGAAGAATGGCCTGCAACAGAAGTCACATCCCGCATAATTCCATTATAATACTCTTGTGAACGAATATAGGATTGTTGTCTTTCTGCCAGCATTTTTTCTGCATCAGCAATAAGATGCGATATTTTATTTGAAAAATTTATTTTTGGATCATAACTGCTCATTGACCGTGAACTTCTTATTTAAATTATGAAATTAAAAAAAAATATTTTTAAAAATGAAATGAAAAAATATCAAATTTTAAAATTAAGGAATGCTTTAAATGCTATTTTTTGTTCTATAAGAAAGCACTGTTTAAATATGTATAGCCATGATATTTCATCATATTTTCAAATATGAAATGTCATATCACTTTTCTTGGAACATATTTCCAGGAAGAATGTTTCGGCTTGGAAACAGCGAAACGTTTCATCATCAACGCATATCGGCTAGCACATATGAGATCATCTTTTTCTTTGATGACACGTCCATCACGGCGATGGTATTGACGAAATTCATCCAACCATTCTTGACATTCTGCAAATACCTTCCAACGCCCCGATCGCATACGATCTAACATATCTGATATCCCTGCTTCAACGCCATTACTTCCATCATCAAATGTTGCCCATTCTGGCAACATTTTCATACCTTGTTGACGATATTGCACTGCTAATTGTTCACCTGAGCCTTTATCATGCTGCAGTCCATCATGAGGCCAAGCCCAAGGAAACCAATTTCCCCAAGATTTCAATGATGCTGCATGAAATATCGGGGTTTGCTCTCGACATCGATAATTTTTAACGACGTATATAGTATCCGAATCCCGATTCCAGACAAGATGTACAGCAGCAAAAGGATGATGCCATCCAAAATCCATACCTCCTATTTGCACCCAATGTTCTGGAATCTCAAAAGAATTGGTGACAATATCTTCCTCTACAATAGGGAAAATACGTCCAGATCCCAAGATAGGTTCTCCACTTGTTCTAGCCTTCCTTTCATGAAGAGGATAACTATTAATAATTCTTCTTTTTTCTTTCTCATCATAATGGGGCGTTTCATCAATAGTCATGCGGATAACTTGTCGATCTTGTGAAGAAGATGAGAGATAATGCTCAATAATATTAGATCGTCCTTTTAAGGGTGTTAGTGTTAGAGCAACCAATCCTTGTGTTGCATTAACACGCGTAAGTCCTTCAAAATATACATCTTCTGGTGGCTCCTCATCGAACCATACATAATTAACGGTATTTGACTGCCATTTATCTCTACCCTGTTCATATGCTTTCAATAATAAAACCGATACTCCTCCAGATATATGTCTAACAGTTACCGTATTACATGCCCCTGCAACATTTGAACGCCGTGTTAAATTAAGGATATTACTTGCAGGAATCATGCCACTTCCCTGTTGATCTGGAGACATAGGCTCTCCTAATAAGAGACGTTGAATACCATCTCGTGTTAATTCATATGATACAGAACCCGCCACCATTACGATTTGTTGTAAAAAACGATGCCCTACCCACCATGAAGGATAACAACCTGTTAGATGCATTGCAGCTTCAGCAGCACCAGCCAAAGTTTTTCCGAGTTGATTTCCAGCCATGAAAAGACGTTCTCGTGCTATTTTCCCTATCTTATGAAAATCTTTTTGTTTTTCATAAGGGTTATAGAATTCAAGCCTACGAAAATTCCTTTGTTTTTTTAATTTTTGGAGCATAGCCATCTTTGTTTTTAGAATAATCCGAGAAAATCTGCAATTCTTCTTCGAGAGATCGAATGATTTCACATAATTGTTCATCGGTTAATTGATCTCCATTTGATAATTCTTCTTTTTTTATATTTTCTTGTACTGCAATTTGAGAAATAAGACGCAAATATTGCTCTGGTTTTTCTTTGCGCAAATATTTTATGACTTTTCGTCCATATTTAGAGAAATCATTGATTAAGAGACTATGATATAAATGTTGTAGAGAAATTTCTTCTTGCAATGATTTGTTGAGGCAAGAATATTTTTTTCTATTGGCAATCGAGCGAGAGTTGACATCTAGCAAAATCTCCTGATACACGATTCACGAAAATCGATTTATTTTTTAAAATAAACATGAATCTACCCCCTCATCCATTTTTTCATAAAATAGATTCTTATCTACTTGTTAAATATGTATAGCAGCGTCACATAAGATCACATTCACGAGTTTTAATATAAAAAATTCTGAACAGTAATTAACTTAGTTTTTTCTTTTCTAGATTTTTACACCTAATCATAAAATACATGAAATAATATGCATCTAAAATAATATGCATCTAAAATGATTTTGATGTGATGCAAGCGTCACATAAGATCACATCCACGAATTTTGATATAAAATTCTGAGCAGCGATTAAATTAGTTGTTTTCTTTTCTATATTTTTACACCTAATCATAAAATACATGAAATAATATGCATCTAAAATGACTTTGATGTGATGCAAGGCAAGCGTCACATAAGATCACATCCACGAATTTTGATATAAAATTCTGAGCAGTAATTAACTTAGTTATTTTCTTTTCTAGATTTTTACATCTATCATAAAATACACGAAATAATATGCATCTAAAATGACTTTGATGTGATGCAAAAGAAAAATTATCCTGCATGAAGAAGCAAGAAAATATCTTTTTTTACCAAACTTATTACAAACAATTTTTTTCAGTACTGTTTTTTTTAATTAATACCTAAAAAACTATCTAAAAAATAAATTTATAAAAAAATTTTCTGACATAACAAACCGTCATATATGGACGTTTTTTAAACACCTCTAAAAAATAGATCAAAACAATACACCAAGATGTCCAACTGTTTTTCTCTGTAACATCTATAAAATTTGGAATCTATTTAGTAAGGATAAATATCCTATATAATGGTAGATGTCAATCAATATTTCATAAAAATATGAAAATATTCTCTTAACGCTTTGTTCGATCCCGAAAAAACATATAAAAATATGAAATTAAACCTATCTTTTAGGCATAAAAATCTATCTTGCTCAAAAAACAAATCAAGACGAAGGTATCGCTAATATATTTTATACATATCATCTCTACGCTTAGCTACGACAGGTACCCTTCTAAGTTTTGGAGCTAACAACAAAAAATTTACCGTTGATATAAACAAGAAACAACCCACCGAAAAATTGACCTGTAAAAAATGGGGGAACATAAATCTTCTCCAAAAAACAAACTAGATAAAAGGATCGAAAAACCAAAAATACCTTACATAAATAATCATACAAATAAAATATTTTATGACAGAAATACATAAATATTCCCAAAAATAATTTCTCCTTTATAAGGAAATAATATTTCTTTTTATCACAAAACAAAATTGACTATAAATTGAACTGTACTATACCTATCTAAACAACACATTAATTTTTTCTTAAAAAGTTATTTTTTACTAGAAAAATTAAATCAAATAACCATCCAACAATCATTTATGTTAAATTAAAAAATATTTTATTGTAATGAATGTAATTTTTGTTTTTTAATTATTGTATCATAATAAACTAAGTAGTATCATAAAAATACATTTTGGCTTGTATGCTTTTTTTTATCTTTAATTATTATCGTATCAATGATATATTTTATATAGAACAAACTATTTATAGTGGATATATAAAAAATAATTACTATAAATAGGTTATAAAAAAATATATGGTGTACTATTTATGGAAAAAAAGATCTATTACTATATTTCATGCAGTATTTTATAGTATTGTATCTTATTGAAACCAATGTATACGTTTAAAACGCAAAAAGCGATGTTTTTTACCGTTAACGACAAAAGGGAAGTGATATAAAATATGCCACGGCGTAAAAAAAATAATTTATGTCTTGCAGATGATACAATACTTCGTGAGAGAATGATTTTTGTACAAAATTTTCGAAATACTCGAAAAAAGGCAAAAATGACCCAAAAAGCAATTAAAGAGTGCACTGGTTTTGCTCAATCATGGATTAGTGAATTAGAAACAGGAAAGTCTACAATTAACATTGATAATATGATTATCCTAGCCCATATTTTAGATACCCCTTTGTGGAAATTATTAAAGCCTTAGAATAGTTGTTATTTTATGACGCTATACCCCTCTTCATAAAGATGAATATAGCGTCATAAGTGCAAAAATTGTTTTATTGCACTGAATGGTTTTCAATTATTTCATATATAGCATACGCTTATTTCTGATCATTTTTTCAGAAATCTGTACAATGATACTTTTATTTTTTAAATACAAAAATCCCACATTTTTCATTTTAAAATCTGAGTTAGAAAATATAAATATCCTCCATACTCAATGAAAAATTGGCATCCTGTCATTTCGAAAAACCACCATTTTGTTTCTGAACATCTGCAGAACAATATTTTTATGACATTTATTTACATGATGATTATCCAAATGAGTCATTATAAACCTCTCATTATATAAGCTACATCAATCTCACTATTAAAAATATATAAAAATAAAAGAATAAAAACCTATATATCAAAGAGAAAAGCAACCATTTATAGGTGAAAAATATCTTTCAAGAAAGATTTTATTAAGTTAATAATCCTAGTTAATAAGGATATTTAAAAAAAAGATTTAATATTAATTATATTAAGATATAAAATGAAAGAGATGATATCTTTATCTAGATTTTTACCTAAAAATGCATTATAATAAAGGAATAAATTCTTTTTTGGCGTTTTATACATTTTTTTCATAGTTTTATTTTTAATTATATAGAAATATTTTCCTATCTAGTGCGTAGAAAAAATCTATAATAGTACTAATAAATATAATGAACAGAATTTTATTATATTTAAATAATACTAATATTTTTTCTCGCAAAAAATATTTTTATAAAAATAATTTTATTTATCATATTATTTAAAAGGAGAATATTAAATAAAATTACATCTTTTTTGAAAATCAATTTTACTAATCAAAACATGATATCAAAATTATATTTATCATTTTATCATTATTTTTATTATCTCAATCCCATGAAATATTTAAAAAAACTCATAAAAATTTATAATTCATATAGGATAAATTTATGACGATCATTGAAAATGATTTTTTTATCGAATTTGAACAAGAAGTTTTAGGATCCCTATTATTAAAAGGAGATTTAAAGCTGATTATAAACTTTTTAAATGAAAAACATTTTATTGACCCTGTTCATAGTGAAGTATTTCGTGCAATTAAATTAGCATATGAGAGATTTAATATTATCAATCCATTACTCGTAAAAAAAGTAATGAATGCTGAAATCATATCTAATTTTGAGACTAAAACAAAAACACCTTTTACCATTTATATTACTAACTTACTTACTTTAGCTTCTGCAATTAGCTCTGAAGTAATCAATGCCGCGCGTCGAGTTGTACAACAATGGGCTAGGATACAAATTTCTAAAGTAGCAAAAAAACTCGCTTTACAGACTTCTGATCCTAGTTGCAATACAATAACCATTACTCGAAAAGCTATGCAAAATTTTGAGGATATTATTTCAGAATTTCAGCTATCTAATACTCAATGCACGAGATCATCTTGTACTTCGATTGCTAACGCAGCTACAACAGCTATGAAATTAGCAACTAAACAAGAGAACGAAAGCGAATACCCCAATATTACATGGGGATTAAAGAAAATTGATCATTTAATGGGCGGAGTACAACTACGTGAACTTACTCTCATAGGCGCCCGCCCTTCTATGGGGAAAACAACCTTTGCTCTTTCCATTGCATTGCATATGGCGATGAGCGGTCATGGTGTTGCATTTTTCAGTCTTGAAATGGACCGCGAGAAACTAGGAGCGAGAGCAATATCAAATCTTCTTTATCAAAGCCCTTCTCAGATCCCCTATATTAATCTGATCCGTGGAGAAATTACCCAAGAACAACATCGTGTCTTTCATAAAATATGCAAAAAATTACAAGATTTTCCTCTTATTATTGACGATCGTCCCTTTCCTGGGATCGTAGAAATTCGTACACGCAGCGAACAGATAGCAGAACAAGCACAAAAATCTAGTAAAAATTTGCAAGTAATTATCATAGATCATCTTGGTTTAATACGCCCATCTAATCGTTATCAAGGAAATAGAATTTATGAAATTGCGGAAATAACAGCAAGCCTCAAGATGCTAGCTCGTGAATTAAATGTAGCAATTATTCTTCTATCTCAACTTAATCGTTCTGTTGAAACACGCATGAATAAAGTTCCACAACTTTCTGATTTACGAGATTCTGGAGCAATTGAACAAGATGCTGATACCATCGCATTTTTATATCGCGAAGCCTATTATTTAGCACGCGAAACGGGAGGAACATCTGATGACATATTTGAACGCCGTGATAAATTAGAAAATAATGAAAAAAAAATGGACTTCATTATTGCTAAACAACGCAATGGACCAATTGAATCTTTTTCTCTTTTTGCCGACATGCCTCATTCCATAATAAAGGATGAAAAATAATAGTGAATAATCGTCCTTGGTATAAACGTTATCCTGCTGATTTTATTTCCGGTGTTTTAGAACTCACCCTCGAACAGAAAGGAGCATATAGCATCATTATCGATCTCATGTACGATCGCGGAGGATCCATTCCGGACAACGACAAATATATTGCCGGTGTTTGCGGCTGTTCAATCAGGAAATGGCGAAGTATCCGCATAATACTAGAAAAATCAAATAAAATTTTTATACGAGAAGGAAATATTTACAATACTCGCGTTGAAAAAGAAATAATAAAAGCTATAAAAGCGAGCGAAGAACGCCAAGAAAACGGACGGAAAGGTGGAATAAAATCTTCTCAAAAACGCCTCTTATCCAGTAAAAACAATAACTTATTTCAAGGGATACTTAAGTCCGCGCGCGTATCCCAGAAATTAGAATCTATAAATAACAATAAATCACATAGTGATTTTCACAGAGGCAATAAAATATTTCTATCAAAATATCAATGGCAACAAAATAGCCTTGAAAGAATAGAAAAGGTTGATGAAGGACATTGGAAAAAACGACTGGCATGGGCTAATCGTGACGGTATATGGCCTGGAGATTGGGGACCTCCTCCAGGCAAAGAAGGATGTCTTGTACCTATACAATTACTCAAAGAAAATAATCTTCAACCATCCGATTAAAAATTTTTTCATTAAAAATAAATTTGACATAAAAAAATTTTTAAAGGAGATAATATGAAACATAAAAAAAAAAAGTCTATAGGACGTCCTTGTAAAAAAGGTGTTTCACGCACTGATAGCGGTAGAATTTCTCGTTCAAAAAAAGCTAAGTTTTCTCCTGAAAAAACTGCTCAAGAAGCAAGAATGCGTATTTTTGGATTAAGTGCCTTCCAAGCAGCGCAAGCAGAAAGTGGCAACCGTGTTGGTCGTTTGAGATTAACTGGGAAAATATCATCTGAACAATATCAAGCTTTTATCCGTTTTTCTCATCAATATCATCAATATATGAATATGATTCAAGCTCCAAATAGTTTACAACGCAGTGGTGAACAGCGTAACACATCTATCTACAACGAGGATGCGGATACAAAACGTCGTTTATCCATTAAGAAACGTTGGATGTCCTTAAAACAAGCAATAAACGAAGCACAAGAAAAATCATCCTATAGTTTATGGAAATCTCTAGAATACTTTTTGAAACGCGATGATGGAATAGCATATGCTACTCCTTTAAGTTTAATTGTATCTTTAAGTTATGCAACCGATATCCTCGTTCATCACTATGGTATTACCTCTAACACTTAAGAAAAATTCCTCTATATATTACCTCGTGAAAACGTAATGAAACAAAACTGATAGATAAGATTATTTAAAATAGAGAAAATTTTCAAATAAAAACAATTTTATGTTGAAAAGTAATAATCTATAGTATTAACAGTTGTAATATTTTGATGAATCTGCTTTAGTACGATTAAGTTTGATCATTGATTATATTTTCAAAGGAGTCTTCCAATTTATAAGTCACTATTAATAACGATCTTTTTAAGCGCTATATCCTAAGGTACCATTTTAGCTAACAGTGATACGAGTGTGGAAAAATCACTAGTATTAAAGTTCATATCCCTGAGAGAGCAAAATACAACAGAAACTAGACCTGCTGATCCTACACCTGTTAAACCTAATCCGCCAGCCACAAAAAAACCAGTTAAACGTAAGATGGGTGACTATAGCCCACAAGAAATTATCATGCTTTTTGGGAATATAAACAGCTAATTTAATTACATCCGCAGTTTTTTTATAATTACTGATACATCTCTTAAGTATGAGTATGAGTGATCTACGGTTTAATTTTTTTTATCTCTCTCTATAATACTTAATTCAATATTTTTCATAAACAAATATAATAATAGCAAGTGGTGCACGCTGGTGCACCACTTGGTGCACGGTAGTTCACTAATGGCGCACAACTTTTAAAAAGTATAAAAACTATTTATAATCAAATATTTAAGCATATATATAACAACTGATGCGACATAACGATGTATTTATAAACTTCCACGCATATGAAATATTCGCAGAAATAAAAAATCATGTACGTAATTACGTGTATATGTTAGAAAAAAGTTTCTAAAAACACGGAATCTGCGCACAAGTCGCGGTTTATCATTTAAGTATTTGATTATAGGCTATTTTTTAGCAAGTTATTTTGTGCACCAGTAGTGCACCACCCCTCACCACCCTGATACGTAATTGCGTGTATATGTTAGAAAAAAGTTTCTAACAACACGGAGTCTACGCACAAGTCGCGGTATATCATTTAAGTATTTGATTATAGGCTATTTTTTAGCAAGTTATTTTGTTCCCCATTAGTGCACTACCCTGATTTTAAGGTATTTTAAAGTTTTAAATTGAAATCCGGGGCGATCGATTATACGCCTTGCGATCGTAAACCATGCCTCCAAAATCTCTATTTCTCAAAAGGTATGTCAGTTTATTGATGTGAAATATATAATTTTTATCAACGTCAAACGTTTTAGCGCAATAGGTTTTAATGTTAGAGCCCAACGGCTCAATTTCGTAGTGGGCGGTCAAAAGCTCTTCAATCTTCTTTATCATAGAAGGGAAAGCTTTTCTTACCTCTTCCTTAGATGGTCGGTATTTGGAATCTGATGTTATATTTAGTAGCTTACTAGATGTGACGTTGTTTAAGTGATAGATTTCGTCTACTAATCTATTTTCTTCGGGAATATCTAGCACTTCATATATAAAATTCGGAACTGAGTATTCATAAATTCGGTCCACATCCCCTTTATGAAAATATCTGTAATATCTGTCTGGAAATTGTAAACAATTAACACATTCCTCGATTACAGTCAAAGAATCTTCTAACAAATTATCTTTAATTTTATTATTTACTATTTCTTCTTCTTCAAAAGCACTGTCATTCGCCCTTAAAGTATCTTCAATGGCTGGTATTACTATAGAAACCAATAGAATTAACAAAAAGCTTAGGATTAGATACGACCAATCTGAAGCAATAAAACAAGAAAGACCCCAACGAAGAGTGTAAGAGATACCCCCAAAGAATGCGAAAAGCAATGATATCTTACCATATTTGGGAGAAGATTTAACTGCTTTCCAAATCATCCTCATACCATCTACTGGGACCTTAATTTTTGGCCCACAGAAAAACAGACACTACTATGCCCCATATATTCCAAATTAAAGTGAACGTCGCATGGGTGTACTCTACTATCGTTTTCAACCCATCGTAATTTTTTAGATCCATTATCTATCCCCCCCAATATCTATCCCCCCCAATCTTTTTGTTGAAGGTAATACAAAATAAACTAATAAGTTGCAAATAATCACATTCAACATCTACAGCTTCCTTGACTTGCGTTTTTACACCGAAGACGGTTGAGATGCAGATGCCAATCTTCTGCTTTTTGGAAGAACTGGTTCATCACCGAAGTAAATCCAATCCAGTGGCTTATGCAACGCTCTCTTGATCTTAAGAGCGCTTTTTATTTCAGGAGCTGATCGCCCTCTTTCATAACTATTAATAGTTGGGATAGGCAAACCCACCCATTCTCCAAACTCCTTTAAGGTTAGTCCTTCTTCTTTACGAAACTTTTTAAGTCTCTCACCTATTGCTGTGGGATTTAAAATACGTTTCTTCTCTCTATCGGAACTTTTTATCTTAGTTTCGACCCCGTCGTATAGCCAGTCGAAAGACACACCAAATTCATTACGCAGAAATAATGCGTAATGGGTACTAGCAGGTTTCGACCCAATTTCGAACTGACCTATGGCGCTTTTCTTCTGATTAGCTACTTCCCCCATTTTTAATTGGGTGTAATCACGACCTAGTCTCACACTTCTGAAACGCTGTCCTATCTCCTGCCAATCAAAGCTTTTTTTATTTTCGTTCCCCATACTATTTTTATATCTTAAATCAGCAATTTAGTAAACTCACTTGTAAAAATAATTTATCAATATTTCATTTTTTATATTACCAAACGACGAAGTATTGATTCATAAAAACAAAGTTTTATAAGCTTAAACGTTGAAGTTAGTGAAGTGTCTTAATCAATAACATACAACTTTTTAAAGGAAAAAACTGCGATGGGGAAATTAAAGCAACATTACATGACAGAGATATGAAGAAAACTACAATGATCAATAGCTTAAAAATACTCATATGAGCGTTGAGCCTGGTCCCTACTATGAATGTGAGATAGTTGAGAAAAGCTTCGCAGATCTTCCGAAAAATCTAAACGTCTCATGCATTTTAGAGACTATGCAACGAGGGTAGCTATATTGGAGAAACTTAATGCCGAAGTAAATCGTATTAATCTTTTAATTAAGAACTACAAAGTTCGTTTATCTTCCAGGATTGGGGTTAGAGATGAGGAAGTATTGAGACGAAAGCGGAGGAGTACGGATGCATCCCCAGACATGAAAACAAAGCTGAGATCCTAGAGACCTTAAAGTTTTTGAACTTCGGATGAAGTGGTCATTGGAGTGTTTGGAACGTGTGGAGGTTGAGGACGAGCCTTACGGCGTTGGAGATGTAATAAGCGACGTTTAGCAGATAGAAAATTACCTGTCTGAAGCAGCTAACAAGCCCTCTATTATTCCTTTGCTAGAAGAAATTCAGGAGGATGAGGAGGATCTTAGGAGTGATTATTATCCAAGTCAGCTTTAACACTTCCCCTTAAGGGGATTCCTCCGAGGAGCGGATATTTCTCTATTTTCTGCCTGCACCTTGTTTATGGATTTGATATACTCGCGTTGAGTGCTTTTTGGATAGCAAGTATCCTATTCTTGTCTAGCTAGAAATGACCATCGCCATATCTATCAAACAAGCGCTCCGTAAGTTCTGCGGTAGGTGTGGTTTTTGTTTGTTTTGGCCATTGCCTACCCCGTGAATGAAGATAGATTTTTGTTTAGTCACGTAATCAACTGAAAGGAGATATCAAAATGTCAGAAATATCTGAGAAAAAATACGAAATTACCGAAGAATCTGTTGATGCTTGTCAATAAAACACAGTTAAACTTTATCGTATCAGGGCTTTAAAGGATTTAGCATATGTTAAGAAAGACACCTTAGGGGGGCTATATCGAGTGCGAAGAAAACTTATCCCATGAAGGTTGGTGCTGAATTGGCGACGAGGCGAAGGTTTACGACGGTTCTAGGGTTAAAGACAAAACTGTTGTGAAAAATAAAGCCGTAGTGAAGACTCCCAAATCTACGAAGATGATGAAGATCGTGATGAGTTCCTTGTAGATGGTGCTAGGTAGGTGGTGCTAGATGCTGGGGCAATGACATTATGCGGGGGAAGAAAGTTAGTCATATCCACGCCCTTTCCCATGAAGGTTAGTGCTGAATTGACGACGAAGCGAAGGTTTACGACAGTTCTAGGGGTTAAAGGCAACACTGTTGTGAAAAATAAAGCCGTAGTTATTGAAGGCTCCCAAATCTACGAAGATGATGAGGATCGTGATGAGTTCCTTGTAGATGGTGCTAGGTAGATGGTGCTAGATGCTGGGGCAATGACATTATGCGGGGGAAGAAAGTTAGTCATATCCACGCCCTTCAGAAAAAGTACCGAGTGCTTAAATATTAGAAGATGGGGCACCGTTTTAGGACTCCATCACTGAGATACCACCGGCCTTTGGGGGTATTCTTTAAAAACTAAAGAATGAAGATAGTGGCTAAATTTTTAATATATTATCTCCTTGCCTGAAACTTTTTATTTGTTTTTGGATGGTCTCTTTACGGTCTTTCTTTAATTTATTCGGCTTTTTACAACAGAAAACCGAAGAAAAACGATAACCGCATCAAGCAAGCAGATCAATAATAATGGATCAGTTAGGTTAGTATATCTTTAGAGTATTGGCTATTAGTTTTAGTTTTCATAATCGCAGTATGGGCTTATTATTTAAGAAGAGAAGAACAACGCCGTCGTGAACTTGAAATTTTCAATAGTATCAACCCCCTAAAAGAAAGAAAAAGTGAAATAATATTGATAAAAGGAATAAATAATCTCAGAGTCATATCCACAAAATCCCCATGGAAACTCCCTTAAGGGTATTGATCTCTTCCTGTTGCGCTAATCAAGTGATTAGAAGTTTATCTTCTCCTAATAGAGTAGTAGATCGTCAGTTTTTTAAAAATGTAAAAGACGCAAGAGCGTTATTGCGGTCTGCAAATGTAACGATTTTAGAGATAGAGAAAATGCATAAAGTAAAAAAGAGAATTAACAAGGTTTAAAGGATTTAGTCGGCATTTAAACTTGCTTTAATATTGTATATCCCCTAAATTACAACTTTATGGGGTAATATATTCGCTTTTTTTAATACAGGGGAAATCAATGATAATTGATACCATTACAATAAAAAATTATAAAGGTATAAGGGAGACTTCTATCTATTTTAATGGTGGCAATATAATTCCTATTGTAGGTTTAAATGAAAGCGGTAAAAGCACTATATTAAAGGCTATCTCTCTTTTTTATCGTGCTATCTTTTGGGATTATGAAAAAGAAGAACCTATATTTGAAGATGATACAATACCTCGATCTGACAAGGGGGTTTTTCAAGGTGATATAATATTAGAAGACATAGTACGGCTAACCAAACAGGAGATAAAAGATTATTTTACTCCTGAAGAAATAGAAACTTATTTTACCAAGAAAAAAAAGCGCCAGAAAAAATCGATTTCCGATGATCAAGAAGTGTTAATAACCTATACTGAAAAGTATGTCGATGATAAGTATAAAAATAAATCACGAAAATCATATATTATAAATAATAATAAAGAATATCCAGAAATACCATACGAAGTAACACGTACGATATGCTATTTGTTTCCGAATATTTATTATTTCCCCGATTTTTTGTTTACTTTTCCAGAGGAAGTTTACCTTTCTAGTGAAGATCGTGATAGTAGCATGCGTGACTCTGATCGAAGTACTCATGAAAAATTTACAGAATCTCTTGAACAAATTTTCATGAGTATACATTCTGGCCAAGATTTCAAAAAACTTTTTATAGACAAGATGTCAAGTAATGACCCAAAAGATGAAAATTGCATCAATAATATTATAGCCACAATAAATAATCATATTACAGAAACTTTTCAAAGTTCATGGGAGAAAGTTACCGGAGATAATAATAAAAAGGTAAATTTTACAATTAAACAGGTAAACAAATATAAGAAAATTAAAATTAACGCTACAGAGGATGGAAAATAATTTACACTATCAGAAAGATATTCCGGTTTTCAGTGGTTTTTTGCTTATGTTTTGTTTACTCAATTTTATAAAGATAATTCAAATACACTTTTCCTATTTGATGAGCCCGCTTCAAATTTACATCCCTCCGCTCAACAGAAGATCCTTGAGAATTTTAAGTATCTATCTCAAAAGAAAAATCATCAAATTATTTACTCTACTCATTCCCATCATCTTATAAACGTGCATTGGATCGAAAAAACGCATATAGTAAAAAACTATAGTTCAAACAAAAATGGAGAAGAATCTGAAAAGGATAAAATAGGTATTATAGCTACCATTTATAAGCAATTTCACAACTCGCACCCTAAAAAAATCCATTATTATCAACCAATTCTAGATGCTTTAAAAGTAAAAGTAAGCCCTTTAGATATCACAAAAAATTCTCTATTAGTAGAAGGGATTAGTGATCATTTCGCTTATACCTATTTTATCAAAAAAATCCTAAAAAGAAGTGATAACCCTTATGTCATTCCATTAAACGGCGTAAATGCGATGAATCCGGTAATTAGCATTTTAATTGGCTTGGGTGTAGAATTTAGAGTACTCCTAGATGGAGATAAACAAGGAATCGATGCCAAGAAAAAATATGAAGAAAATTTTGAAATCAAGAATGGCGAAACGATAAAAACGGTATCTGAGTTGTGTGAGAGCAAGGTCGATACTCAACTCGAAGATCTTTTTGAAGATGACATCAAAGAACATCCAGATTATCCCAAAGAAAATAAAAATAAAAATAAAAATAAAAATAAAAAACAATATGCCCAGTTCTTTTGTAAAATTAAAGATGAAGAACCTCTCCAAAAATTCCCTAAAACAGAAAAGAACATGAAACCTATTATGGATTGGATAGCAAAAGAATTTCCTGTGAAGAATGAGGAAACAAACCCATCTTCAACCTTGAACTTAGCGCCCTTAAATAATCAACATAAATAAAGCTAATATTCACTTAATAACTAGACTCAAGATGTACCCTTAATAACTAGACTCAAGATGTACCCTATTACAGATGTCGCAATTGTTCCGAAAATCCCTATAAACCATTTCATTTGCGCGTCAAATTTTTCATATATGTCTAATTTATTTTCACAAAACATTTTAGCTGTTTCTTCGTTATTTTTACAAAGAATTTTAACTGTTTCTTCCCTAAATTTAGCGTTATCTACACGGAAATCCGCAAAATCATTGGTTAATTTATGATATCTTGAATCAACTTTATCCTCGAGTTTATCTTGTCTTCTTTCGAGGTCAGAAAATCTGTGCTCATTTATATTTTCTCCTCCTCTTTTGGTAAATCCATCTTCTTTATTTTTGAATAATTTTTTTAACTTGGCGATTAATTCGTCTAAATCAGTAGAGGGGGATGATCTAAAATTATACTTTTTCTTTCCTCATTTATCACCGTAGATCACATTGCTCGCAACTTTTTTTCGATCGAAAGATTCCTTCTTTTTTGAATACCATTGAATTATATCGAAATCATTATTAAGCATTACCACTTACTCCCCTAAAGCGTTTTTAGATTCTTTACAGTAACGTTCATCTGCTTTCCTCTGAATCCGATCTATAAGGTCTTCGTCGATATCAGAATTCAGCTGTTGAAATTGTTTATTTAAAGCTTTATAACCTTCTAATCTTTTAGATATTTCTGTGGTCAAGCGTAATAAAGCGTCCTCGTTTTCTTGTTGTTGGGAAAACATTAGGTCTTCACCGTGACGTATAAAATCTTTTTTCTCCTCATCATCAATTAAATCTACTAGATGGTCGACAATAACACTAATAAATAATTTAAGTAGGTCATTCGAACGTGTTAATTCTTTTATTGCAAGGTAGGAATACATATCTCTGTATCTGTGATGTGATCTCTGGAGACATCTTCTAGTTTATTCTCTTTATCTTTACTCATGCATCATCCCCTTTACTTTCACGCCTAGATTTAAACAATCTTAGGTTGTTTATATTCCATATATTACGCTTGGGGCAAGATGTATTACGCTTGGGGGCAAGATATTTTATTAATAATCCTCTCCTCTATCCCCTAAAATCCAAGGCGCTGTCTCTGTCACTAATATCTTCAAACCCAGATTTAAGGCGTAAACCTTTTATAATTCGAAGATATTTTCCTCGGTTAGGTCTAGTATTTTCCAATTGTCCACAGGTTTCAAACCCTTTAAGTTTGAGGTTTCGGAGTATCGTTAAAGCTGTTATCCCCTTTTGCGGATAATTCAATTCTTCTCTAATATAGGAGTTGAAGCTATTTATTACTTTTTTCGTTCTTGCCAATAGTCTTCTCTAACTTCGCACCAATCGTCTATCTAAACTTGCATATATCTAGATCTCTTCGGGCTTTTTAACCGCCTCTGTTTCTGAATCTCCATCAACCATTAAAGATTCTCACACGTTCAACTGAATTGAGATTAAATATGAACCCGCGAATAAAGAATTCAGCAATCCGATATAATGGAAAATGATCACAGCATACTAGAGTAAATCATCTATTCTGTTTCTGAATCTCCATCAACAATAAAGATTCACTCACACGTTCAACTGAATTGAGATTAACTATGAACCTACGAATAAATAATTCTGCAATCCGATAGAATGGAAAATGCTCATAGCATACTAGAGTAAATCATCTATTCTGTTTCTGAATCTCCATCAACCATTAAAGATTCACTCACACGTTCAACTGATACGACTCTTTCATCTTTCGCAGTAGAAAAAATGACAACCCCTTTGGTAGCACGACTAGCAATTCTAATCTCATTGACTGGAACTCGAATAAGAGTTCCTTTATCAGAAACAAGTATAATTTGATCATTATCTTCTACTGGAAATGCCGCTACTAATGCCCCTATTTCATTCATTTTTGAGACATCAATTGCACGAATACCTTTTCCACGACGATTAGCAATACGAAAATCATAAGAAGATGTTCGTTTCCCGAATCCTTTTTCCGAAATAGTCAAAATAAATTGCTCTTTCGCTTTTAATTCTTCAAAACGCTCTTCCGAAATACTATTTAGATCAGAAGAACTATTTAGATCCGAAGAACTATTTAGATCAGAATCATCATTTTTGACCGAACTCAATCCTTCTTCACACGTAATAAGACGACGATGCGCAGCCGTCTGTTTAATATAACAAACTCGCTCATTATAATCCGCATCAACATGAAGAACAATTGCCATAGAAATAACGTAATCTCCTTCAGAGAGCGATATACCTCTGACTCCGACAGAATTACGCCCCGAAAAAAGACGTACATCAGTAATCGGGAAACGAACACATTGTCCAAATTTAGTAGTCAATAATACATCATGATCTTCTGTACAGGTTTCAACGGAAAGAATCTCATCTTCTGGATCTAATTTCATAGCAATCTTACCATTACGATTAACCTGAACAAAATCAGAGAGATTATTACGCCGAATATTTCCGCATTTAGTAGCAAATACTACATGTAAATCATTCCAAGTCGATTCATCTTCTGGAATAGGCATGATCGTCGTAATGCGTTCACCTTGTTTCAAAGAAAGAATATTAATTAAAGCCTTTCCACGTGCTTGAGGTGATCCAATGGGTAAACGCCACACTTTTTCTTTATAAACAAATCCTAAAGAAGAAAAAAACAAAACTGGAGTATGTGTGTTCACAATAAATATATCTGTAACAAAATCCTCATCACGCATCGTTACACCAGATCGACCCTTGCCACCGCGACGTTGCGCCCGATAGACAGAAAGAGGAACCCGTTTAACGTATCCCAAATGCGAAACTGTGACGACCATATCTTCTCGTACAATACAGTCTTCATCTTCCATATCTAACAAACCATCCACAATTTCTGTTTTGCGGGGGGTGTCCAACTCATTCTTAATGAGAATCATTTCTTGCTTGATAATATCTAAAATACGAGATCGGGATGCTAAAATATCCAAGCATTCTTTAATTTCTATACCAAGATTATTTAATTCATCGCGAATATCGTTACGACCTAATCCGGTCAATCGCGCCAATCGCAGCTCTAAAATGGCTCTTGTTTGTACTTCTGATAAATAAATTGTTCCATCACTTCGTATGTTATAACTTGAATCGTCAATCAGATTGATCAAATCTTGAATATCAGAAGCTTCCCAACTTCGCTGCATAAGCTCTTTCCGAGCAGTTTCTGGATTAGGAGCAAAACGAATAATACGTACAACTTCATCTAAATTCGCTACAGCAACAGCAAGACCTACCAAAATATTTGCCCTATCACGTGCTTTATTCAACAAATATTTGGTTCTTCTTACGACGACTTCTTCACGAAAAGCAACAAATGCTTTAATGATACCGATAAGGGTAAAACGCTCAGGCTTACATCCATCTAAAGCAACCATATTAACGCTAAATAAACTTTGTAAAGAAGTATAACGATACAGTTGGTTTAAAATAACATCAGCAGCAGCACCTCTCTTTAATTCAATAACTACTCGATAACCCTGACGATCTGATTCATCTCGCAAATCTGCTATATCTACTATTCGTTTTTCTCTGACGAGTTCAGCAATCTTTTCAAGCATTGCTGCCTTGTTAACCTGATACGGAATCTCGGTAACGACGATTTGCTCACGATCACCAGAGATTTTCTCTATGTGACTTACTCCTCGTATAACAATAGAACCGCGACCCGTTGCATAAGCATTTTTGATACCAGTACGCCCTAAAATAATCGCTCCCGTCGGAAAATCCGGACCACGAATAATTTTCATTAAATCGTCTAGCTCAATATCAGGATTATCAATGAATGCCACACATCCGTCGACCACTTCTCCTAAATTATGCGTAGGAATATTAGTTGCCATACCAACGGCAATACCACCAGCACCATTTACAAGTAAATTTGGAAATTTAGCGCAAAGAACAACAGGTTCCTGAAAAGAACCATCGTAATTAGGACGAAAATCAACGGTATCTTTTCCCAGATCATCAAGTAAGAAATGTGCTGCTTTTTGCAAACGACATTCCGTATACCTTTCTGCTGCCGGAGGATCTCCATCAATGGATCCAAAATTTCCTTGCCCCTCAATCAACAATAACCGTAGAGACCAATCCTGTGCCATACGCGCCAATGCATCGTAGATAGCAAGATTACCATGTGGATGATACTTACCCATCACCTCACCAGAAATACGTGCACACTTCACATACTTCTTATTCCACTCTACACCCATCTGCATCATGCCAAAGAGTATACGACGATGAACAGCTTTTAATCCATCTCGCAAATCAGGTATAGCACGACCTAAAATGACGTTTATTGCATAAGTAAGGTAAGATTTCTGCATTTCATCTGATATTGAAACAGATGTTATGCCTTTTTCCTCTTCTTTATCACTTGGTATAATGTTCTGGGTCAATGGACTTTTTTATCCTCCTGTCAACTACTAATGATATGTTATCGTATCAAAATATCTTGTACAAGTAAAAAGTATTCTGTTCATTGTAGAGCTATTAAAAAGGAATATCATCATCAAGCTCATCAGAGAACACACTCCCTCCTTGCGAAGACGAATACCGATCTTCAACAACATTTTCCTTTAAATTACTATTACTATTATTATTACTATGTTCATTTCCTTGCAGGGAATCTTTACGACTATCTAACATAACCATGGTACGCATAATAATCTCAGTTGTGTAACGATTATTACCAGACTGATCTTGCCATTTTCGAGTTTGAAGAGACCCTTCTACATACACTTTAGAGCCTTTACGAAGATATTGCTCAACAATTTTACAAAGCTCTTCAACGAAAACAACAACAGAGTGCCATTCCGTTTTTTCACGACGTTCATTTGTAGTACGATCTTTCCAGCTTTCAGAAGTAGCAATACGAAGATTAACTATTTTACGCCCATCTTGCGTATGCCTAACATCTGGATCTGCTCCTAGATGTCCTATCAAAATAACCTTGTTGACACTTGCTACCATTTATAAAACACCTCAATTACTGATAGAATTAAATTTAAAATCTTTTATCATTACAAGCAATATCTATTCTAAAAACTAGAATCAATATATTGCGTTTATATATGCTATATATACCTCATACTTTACAGATGATTCTCCTTATAATACAGAATAATCGACTGCACCACCATTATCCAACAAAGATTTTAATCGGATCCAATGAGTAACATAAAAAATATTTCTATTATCGGCGCTCGTGAACACAATCTTCAAAATGTCAGCATAGAATTACCACGAAACAAATTAATCGTCATAACTGGTGTTTCTGGGTCAGGGAAATCTTCTCTCGCTTTTGATACAATTCATGCCGAAGGACAAAGACGTTATGTAGAAAGTCTCTCTACATATGCACGACAATTTTTAGGAAACATCAAAAAACCAGATGTAGAACAAATCAATGGGTTGTCTCCTACTATATCTATTGAACAAAAAAATACATCTCACAATCCTCGTTCTACCGTTGGCACTATAACTGAAATACATGATTATTTGCGGTTACTCTTTGCACGCATAGGCATACCTTACTCTCCCACAACAGGACTACCTATAGAGAGCCAAACTGTTAGCCAAATGACAGATCGTATTCTTTCGTTCAAACAAGGAACGCGCATGCACTTACTGGCTCCTATAGTACAAAATCGCAAAGGAGAATTTAAAAAAGAACTCGCAGAAAATACTCAAAAAAGGATTTCAAAGAATACAAGTTGATGGCATAGTTTATCATATATCAGATGTCCCTGACCTTGATAAGAAATATAAACACAATATTGAGGTTGTTGTAGACCGTATTGTCGTTCATGAAAATATCCGAGAAAGAATCTTCAATAGCCTTAAAACTTGCTTACAACTAACGAATGGCTTAGCTATTGCCACCAATGTTGATTTTACTCCTGCTGATGATAGAACAACACCCGTAGAACCATCTAATAACCATTGTCAGAACATTGTTTTTTCTGAAAATCTTGCATGTCCTGTCTCAGGATTTAGCATTGCAGAAATAGAACCTCGTATTTTTTCTTTCAATAATCCAGCAGGCGCTTGTTACCATTGCGATGGGTTAGGAATAAAACAAAACATCGATGAAAAACTGGTCATACCCAATCCAAAATTAGCGTTAAATAATGGCGCTATCGCTCCTTGGCCCAATCCTTTATCCGAATATTATATAAACACTCTTACTTCTCTGGGGAAAGAGTTAGGATTTTCCATTCACGATAGTTGGGATAATCTTTCTGATGAAAACCAAAAAATACTTCTTTATGGAACAAAGAATAATAAAATTAGTCCATCTCGCAATCAGAAATTTTCCTCTACCAGTGTATCTTTCAGAGGGATAATTCCAAAATTAGAAAAACGTTGGAATGAAACGGATTCTGCGATTCTTCAAGAAATGATTCAACGGTATATGTCTTCATCTCCTTGTATAAATTGTCATGGATATCGTCTTAAAAATGAATCACTTGCAGTCAAAATTTCTGGCAAACATATCGGAGAAATTGCCGATATGTCGATTAAAAACGCACAAATATGGTTTGAGCAACTCCCAACCCGAATCACCCCAAAAGCCAACAAAATATCAGAATCTATTCTGAAGGAAATTCAAAAAAGAATTCATTTTCTCGTAGAAATAGGACTTGGTTATTTAACCTTATCACGTAACTCTAACATGTTATCAAACGGAGAAAGTCAACGCATACGCCTCGCATCCCAAATAGGATCTGGATTAACAGGCGTGCTTTATGTATTAGACGAACCCTCTATAGGGTTACACCAACGCGATAATAGCAAATTGATTAATACCCTCAAACATCTTCGCGATACGGGAAATACGGTCATTGTAGTAGAACATGATGAAGAAACCATGCTCGCTGCTGATCATATTGTAGATATAGGACCAGAAGCTGGCGTTAAAGGAGGAAAAATCATAGCAGAAGGATCTCCTTCTCAAATTATGGCACATCCGACTTCTTTAACTGGAAAGTATATGTCTGGTAAAATGAGTATCAAAATACCAGAAAAAAGACGCAAGCGTGATATAAACCGTATGATTCATGTTATCAATGCACGAAGCAATAACTTGAAAAATATTACAGCATCTATTCCCCTTGGATTATTTACCGCCATTACTGGAATATCTGGAGGAGGAAAATCTACTTTTCTGATCTCTACCCTATACAAAGCAGCAGCCCGCTGTATTATGGGATCTAAATATCATCCCGGAACATATGACCGTATCGATGGACTTGAGTATATTGATAAAGTTGTTAGCATAAATCAATGTCCGATTGGCCATACACCTCGTTCTAATCCCGCAACTTATGTTGGAGCATTCACACCAATTCGTGATTGGTTTAGTAATCTCCCCGAATCAAAAGAGTGCGGATATAAATCTGGATGCTTTTCTTTTAACGTCAAAGGAGGAAGATGTGAGGTTTGCGAAGGAAATGGCGTCATAAAAATTGCAATGCACTTCCTTCCAGACGTATACATCACATGTGATGTATGCCAAGGACAGCGCTATAATCCCGAAACATTAAAAATACACTATAAAGATAAATCAATTGCTGATATTCTCTCTATGACCGTTGAAGAATGTTTGGATTTTTTTACGAATATTCCAGCGATACGTAATAAATTAAAGAGCCTTAAAGAAGTAGGTCTCGGATATATTAAAATTGGACAATCAGCAAATACGCTATCTGGAGGAGAATCGCAACGCGTAAAACTTGCTAAAGAACTATCCAAACAAGCTACAGGAAATACCCTGTACATATTAGATGAACCAACGACCGGACTTCATTATCATGACATAGCAAAACTATTGGATATTTTGCATACACTCGTTGAAAGAGGAAATTCAGTTGTTGTAATTGAACATAATCTAGAGGTCATAAAAACAGCTGATTGGATTTTAGATTTTGGACCAGAAGGAGGAGATAATGGTGGAAAAATCATCGCATCTGGAACTCCAGAAGAAATTACCAAAGAACCCCTCTCCTATACGGGAAAATTTCTCCAATCCATCTTAAATAATAAGTGATTATGAGAATAATAGTTTACTGTCACTAAAGATAATGATACCCGAAAATGCGCATAGGGAATATCCACGGTATTATAACATAATAGCAAAAAACACAAAATATAAACCATTTGGATTTTAGATTTTGGACCAGAAGGAAGAGATAGTGGAAAAATCATCGCATCTGGAACTCCAGAAGAAATTACCAAAGAACCCCTCTCCTATACGGGAAAATTTCTCCAATCCATCTTAAATAATAAGTGATTATGAGAATAATAGTTTACTGTCATTAAAAATAATGATACCCGAAAAATGCGCATAGGGAATATCCGCGGTATTGTAACATAATAGCAAAAAACACAAAATATAAACCATTTAAAAAATGCGATCAAAAAGGATATAATCTAGAAAATTTAAAATATACCAATTTAAAATATACCAAAGATTATTTACCCATAGCATGAGAAAAAAGGAGAGTATAAAATGGTTGATGAGGCAGCTACCATCATCCAAAAGATTGAACAAGAAAAAACGAAGTTTATCGACTTGCGTTTTACCGATTTGCAAGGAAAGTTTCTCCATATATCAATCAGCACCCCCTTATTCAATGAGGATACACTTTTGAATGGAATCATCTTAGATAGTTCTTCTATTCCTGGATGGGATTCTCAACATCTCAAATTACTCCTCATTCCTGACATGAAAACAATGCACATAGATCCATTCTATGCGCAATCAACAATAGCCTTTATTTGTAACGTCTACGATCCTGTAAGCCTTAAACCTTATAACCGTGATCCCCGCTATACTGCACAAAAAGCCATAGACTATCTCCAGTTAGTAGGTATAGGCGATACATTACTACTCGGCATAACTGCCGAGTTTTTTATATTTGATAGCGCTCATTGTACAATGTCACCTATCAAATCAGGATTTTCATTGGAATCCACAGAGTTGTCAAAAAATGAAACTAATAAAGGATATATACCCAATACAAAAAGCGGCTATACACTTTCCCCAGAAGATAAATCACATGATTTGCGATCTGAAATTGTAAGCGCTTTAAATAACATAGACGTTCAAATCACAAAATATCAAAACCAAGCACATGATGCTCAGCATTCATTTAGCTTACAATTAGAATCACTATTACAGGCTTCTGATAATCTTCAAAAATATAAGTATTCTGTTCATCAAGTCGCCAATTCATATTGTAAAACTGCTACTTTCATGCCAAAACCTCTCGCTTATCATAATGGTTCAAGCATGTATTTAAATATGTCAATTCATAAAGGAGGTAAAGAAGTTTTTGCAGGCAATCAATACGAAGGACTATCAGAAACATGCCTTTATTATCTAGGAGGCATCATCAAACATGCAAAAGCCTTAAACGCCTTCACAAATCCTTCCACTAATTCCTATAAACGTTTACTTTCTGATCACCAATCTCCCATAAAACTTTCTTATTCAATGCATAACAATGCATCTTCTTGTCGTATTCCATTGAACAATCAATTAGAACACAAAAATATCGAAATAAGATTTGCTGATCCTAGCGCCAATCCTTACCTTGCTTCCACAGCCATCCTCATGGCAGGATTAGATGGAATTGCCAAAAAAATTCATCCTGGAAAAAATTTTGATGAACTCTCTTTAAAAGAACAAATGAAAGTACCGAAAATATCCTCTTCTCTACGCGAATCCTTAAAAAATCTCAATAGTGATAGGGAGTTCCTAAAAGTAGGAAATGTTTTTGACGACGATCAAATTGATGCATTTATCAATTTAAAAAACAATGAAGTATTAAGGCTAGAACAAACACCTTGTCCTATTGAATTTGAAATGTATTATTCAATATAAAAACAACTTGTTGCAAACTATACTTAATATTTATTATTAGGCCATTTAACTTTATTTTGCCTGATATGAGAACGAACTCCTTGTTTTTTACCGCAGTTGATCTTCGAATCCTATCTGATAAAATTTATTGTAATTCATTTAATCACCCTAATCTTGAGCGTTTATTTTATAGGTTTATTTAGGGTAATACGCACTTTTTCATCATTAAATTCGTATTGATTTTTCCACACCTCCCTTCAACACCTCTTATTTCTATCATCATTAATAGCTTTATTCCCTTAGAAAATCTCTGTATTTACAATATCTTTCTCATAATTACCCCCTGATATATTTTAATACATGCTCTTATCACTTGACTAATTTAAAGTAACGAAACTTAAAAAAAAACGATCTATCGTTTACCATCTACCACATAAAAAAAAGCATCTCCTTAATACCGATATCTTCATGTCTTCAAATACAATGAACGAACTCAACAAAGATACAATATTTCAATGATTGATTATAATTTTTTTGATAAGGATTGAGGTCTTAAAATTAAAGGCCTGTTATAGTAAATTATACTTCAATAAAATTATTTTATACAAAATATTTATTTTAAACAAAATAACAATAAATACAAAAACAATATTAAAGTAAATCAAAAATATAAAATACATTTTTTATTATCTTATAAAGTATAGGCTATAAAAAATAATTTGAAATATACTATTCTATACAAGATATATATTTAAAATATATTATCAATAAAAATTATTAAAATAAATTTTAAGGTGAAAAATGAAGAATAAATTTAATAAAATTGCCATTTTATCAACAACATCAATATTAGCAACAACATCAATATTAGCTAGTTGTGGCTCATCTGAAAGTGAGAATGCTCAAAAAGGTATAGAAAACATCCAAGAACTCACTACCCAAATTGCAAACAATCCAACTCCAGACACAGGTAATAATGAACCTGCAAATCCAGCACCAGACAAAGGTAATAATGAACCTGCAAATCCAGCACCAGAACAAGAAAACAATGAACCTGCAAATCCAGCTCTAGAACAAGGAAACAATGAACCTGCAAATCCATCTCTAGAACAAGAAAACAATGAACCTGCACCAGCTCTAGAACAAGACATATCTGGTGCTGTTACAGCTAATGGGCCAATTGCGGGGCCAGTTGATCCGATAACAACCGATCCTATTGATCCTGATATTAAGCAATATTATGGTTCAAATGATTATACTGCTCCTGATATTAAGCAATATTATGGTTCAAATGATTATACTGCTCCTGATATTGAGCAATATTATGATTCAAATGATTATATTGCTACTGATGTTAAGCGATATTATGTTTCAGATGATTACATTGCCACTGATATTGAGCAATTAGCTGATTATGCTGATATTTAACCAACTTATTTCCCATATCTCAATCTAGTTGATAATATCAAACTTCTTTAAAAGTATAAATGATTTTTTTAAAAGTATAACTTATGAAATACTTCATAAGTTACTAAATTATACAAAAAATATATTTAAAAATATATTATTAGCAAAAATTATTAAAATAAATTTTAAGGTGAAAAATGAAGAATAAATTTAATAAAATTGCCATGCTATCAACAACATCAATATTAGCAACAACATCAATATTAGCTAGTTGCAGCTTATTTGAAAGCGAGAATAATCAAAAAGTTATAGAAAAAATCGAACTATCTAATAAACAAACTGAAAATAACTCACCTACGCCACCAAATACTAATACTCCGCAAAATACTAATACTCCACCAAATACTAATACTACGCAAAATACACCTACAAATGATAATGTAAAAGTTGCCGATACAAATGATAATGCAGAAGTTACCGCTACAAATGATAATGTAAAAGTTGCCGATACAAATGATAATGCAAAAGTTAACGAGCCAGTTGATTTTTTAGCTACAAAAGTGAATAATACTAATTATACGGCAGTTACCGCGCCAATTGATATTCCAGCCGCAGAAGTGAACAATATTAATAATGATCGATTCGCTACTCCAGATAATACTGCGAAAGTTGCCGCGCCAGTTGATTTTCTATCTGCAGAAGTGAAAAATACTATTATAGAAAAAGAAAAAATCAACCTATTTAACAACCAAACTGTAAATAATTCACACACGCCGCCAACTACTAATACTCCACCAACTACACATACAAAGGAAAATTCAACACCAACTAAAAAAATAGATAACACTGAACCAGCCACAGAAGTGAATGATGAAGATAAAATTTTGCTTACCAAGGTGCTTTATCCTTCAACAAGCAAAACTAATCCCAACTATAAAATTAAAACAGAAGTATTGAGAAAACATGATTTACCTAAAGGCACCAGTATTATTAGTTTTAATAAAGTGATAAATAAACTCATATTTCGCAGATCTAAGGTTACCAAGCAAGATGCTGGAATAATAAATGTGGTCAATAAATTTATAGATTAAGAATAATTCTCTAATCCTTTCTCTTCTACACAATTTTATCTATATACTAAAATGCGACAATCCCTTGTGTAGAAGAGAATTATTCAAGTCATTCGTTATTCATACCTTTTCACACTCTATCAAACAAATACAGATGCGCAATAATCCAAAAAACAAACACAACTTCATATCCCTATTTTTAAATATTAACACGCATGCTTGCATACCATCAAAGAATACGGAAATAATTTTTTGATAATTGCTTACAACCAATATTTTTTTCTCTATCTATCTCATTTAGAAAACTTATTGAGAAAAAGATTCCCCCACCTTATTGGCGCAGAGTGGAAAAAATGGATTAAAACAATAATTGCAATAAATTCTAAATCTCATGAATATTGATAGATAATCAAAAAATAGGAATAGTCATGATCTTTAATAAAAGGAATAAACGATCAAAAAATAACGTATAAAACAAACACAACTTCATATCCCTATTTTTAAACATTAAAACGCATGCTTGCATGCCATCAAAGAATACGGAAATAATTTTTTGATAATTGCTTACAACCAATATTTTTTTCTCTATCTATCTCATTTAGAAAACTTATTGAGAAAAAGATTCCCCCACCTTATTGGCGCAGAGTGGAAAAAATGGATTAAAACAATAATTGCAATAAATTCTAAATCTCATGAATATTGATAGATAATCAAAAAATAGGAATAGTCACGATCTTTAATAAAAGGAATAAACGATCAAAAAATAACGTATAAAACAACCACAACGATAAATCATAATCAATGTATAAAAAAAGTTCCTGATCTTTATATATCAGAACCACAATTTAGTTTTACATAAATCTACGACACTTATTTAGCAAAAGTTTCTTACTACAAAAACTATGCTTTAGTACGATTAAGTTTTATCATTGGTTATATTTTCAAAGGAGTCTTCCAATTTATAAGTCACTATTAATAACGATCTTTTTAAGCGCTATATCCTAAGGTACCATTTTAGCTAACAGTGATACGAGTGTGGAAAAATCACTAGTATTAAAGTTCATATCCCTGAGAGAGCCAAATACAACAGAAACTAGACCTGCTGATCCTACACCTGTTAAACCTAATCCACCAGCCACAAAAAAACCAGTTAAACGTAAGATGGGTGACTATAGCCCACAAGAAATTCTCATGCTTTTTGGGCACATAAACAGCTAATTTAATTACATCCGCAGTTTTTTTATAATTACTTGATACATCTCTTCACTATGAGTATGAGTATGAGTATGAGTATGAGTATGAGTGATCTGCGGTTTAATTTTTTTATCTCTCTATAAGACTTAATTCAATATTTTTCATAAATATATTATATCACTAACTCTTAAATATCTGATGATACAATGTTTTTACACCTATCTTTCACACCAAAAATACGGTGTGATAATAGTATAATAATAAAATTATTTATATGAGCAGAGGATCAAATATTGACCAACCTGTACGAACAGCCAAAAGTTCTAGTGCCTTGGCCCCTAATAAAGAATTGCCAAAATTATTCAAACCGGGAGACCAAACAGCTATCGATGCCTTAGAAGGCACAATAGCAAGAATCCCTCCACCAACACCACTTTTCCCAGGGAAGCCAACACGATACGCAAAATCCCCAGAATTATCATAATGACCACATGTAAGCATTACTGCATTTACGCAACGGGACTGAAGAGGAGAAATTATATTTTTACTTGTTAAAGGATTGTATCCTCGACATGCAAGATATAAACCCGATTTTGCAAGCTGTAAACAGCTCATCATAAGAGAACACTGATAAAAATAAAACTTCAAAACATCTGAAATTTCGCATTTTATATTACCATATGAACGAATAAAATTCGCAAGCGCAAAATTACGATAGCCAGTTTCAATCTCTGAATTAGCTACAACAGAATCAATATAAACCGATGGATCATGCGCTATATCACGCACAAAATCCAAGAAACTATTTATTTCATGATCAACAGAACTATTTTCCAGAACCGCATCAGTCACCACTATAGCGCCAGCATTAACAAAAGGATTGCGGGGAATACCATTATCATGCTCAAGTTGCACTATTGAATCAAAGGAAGAGCCCGAAGGTTCTCTACCGACACGTTTCCAAATATCTTCATCAATCTTTTGCAAAGCTATCGTTAGCAGAAAAACTTTAGAAATACTTTGAATTGAAAAAGGAATTCCCGAGTCACCAGAAGAATAGACACTACCATCTTCTAAAGCGATAGACATACCAAAAAAACCAGGATTTACCTTAGCCAATTCGGGAATATAGTCTGCTACACGACCCTGACCAATTTGGTATTTTATATCCTCATAGATACCGTTGACAACTTTCCTCAAATTCAAATATGTATCTCCAAATATTCCATAATCAATATTTTAACGGGAATAAAATTCAATAACAAGATTAGGCTGCATAACAACAGGATATGGCACATCACTGAGAGACGAGGGAATCCTAACAAAAGTAGCAACCATTTTCTCGTGATCAGCTTTGATATATTCTGGAACATCACGTTCAGCAAGTTGTACGGACTCTAAAACAGAAACTAATTGCTTGGATTTTTCCTTTACCTCTATGACATCGCCTTCCTTACAGCAATATGATCCGATGTTAACAGAAACACCATTAACAAGAACATGACGGTGATTAACAAATTGACGCGCAGCAAAAATAGTAGGAACAAATTTAGAGCGATAAACTATAGTATCCAAGCGAGATTCTAAAAGTGAAATGAGATTATGAGAAGTATCTCCTTTACTGCGATCTGCCTTTTTAAAAATAGAACAAAATTGCTTTTCACTGATATCGCCATAATACTTTTTCATCTTCTGTTTGGCGCGCAATTGCAATCCAAAATAAGAAGGTTTTGACCTGCGACGTTGACCATGTAAACCAGGACCATATGAACGCGTATTGACTGGTGACTTTGGACGCCCCCATAAATTTTCACCTATACGACGATCAATCTTATGCTTAGACGACTCACGCTTACTCATCTTATTCCTTTCAAATTACCGTTCCCACATCCTCTATCCTCTAGAAGAACGACGGGAAACGCACCCTCCTCTAACTTTGTTCTACAAAATTTGACAGGTCATAAAAAACACACACACGCTGCAAAACCACGACCATGGGATCCGTTTTAATGAATAAAGTAATAGTATAAAAAAACCACACCATCACTCTTGATTCTGATATCTCTAAGCGTAATTACCATGAAGGTCAATCCTAAAAATACCACCTTGTTACTTATTGAATAGATTTTTAGTACAAAACCCATAATTTTATCTTCAAAAATCATTGTACCTCTATTAATGAAGAACTGCGAGTAGATTGTTCTCATTAAAATTAAAAAAATCAGTGGTATTATTTCAATAAAATATTAATATTTTAGACCAAATTCTTGCATTAAACTTCGCATGGACATATCTCGTTTTTCTGACAAGAAAAATACATGATCCTCAGATAATTCAATATGACGATCATTTATTTTTGGCAATATAGTGCGAGCACGAAGAGCGATTGAATCAGAATTATCCACCCACTCCACTAACCAAGGAGACACTCTTCGAAAAACATGGGTTATTAACGGATAATGTGTACAAGCCAGCACAATAACATCTGTTTTTTTGCCTTCTTTTTCAACAAAACATTTTTCTATTTCTCTTTTTATTTCGTCGTCTTTAATGTTTTCCCCACAAGCATATCCCTCTATTTTAGAAGCGAGTGTTGTAGAAGAAACGAGATTAATTTGACATTTTGATGCATAAGTATCGATCAAATGACCAGTATATGCACGTCTCAGTGTCGCAGGCGTAGATAAAATAGAAACCAAACCACTTTGTGTAACCTCCACCGCTTTTTTAATATCAGGAACCGCACCAAGGAACGTCATGGATGGAAAGGTTGAGCGCAATTCATCTTTAATCAAAGTAAAAGCAGTATTACATGCTACTATTGATAATACGGGTCTATACTTATCTAGTATATCTGAAAAAATAAACATAAGACGTTTTTTCAACGCACGATCTTCCCAATTTCCATAAGGGAAACCAATATCATCAGCCACATAAATAAAATTATAGTCAGGCATTAAAAGACGTGTTTTCTGCAAAACAACAAGCCCGCCGATACCACTATCAAATATAAGAATACAATTATTAATTTTTTTTGTCACGAAGATAACTATGTTTTTATTCTGATGTTTCTGTTTTTTTAGGACACATAACACTCCCGCGCGGATACTTTCTAGAAAATCGATCTAATGCAGAAATAATTCCCCGCAACAAAAAAATCTCTTGTTGCATCAATTCAGCGCGAATGAATACGGAACGTAAATCATCTAACATCTTTTCTCTTTTCTCCACAGGACGAAAATACCCCCGTTCTTCCAAAGAATTTTCAAGGTAATCTAAAAAACTTAATAGTTCACCTTTTGTAGCAGGCTTATTATGCTCTTTTACAATCTTTTCTGATATTAATACACTATTTTCCATATATTCCCATACCATCAACAAAACGGCGTGGGAAATATTCAATGAAGAAAAAGCAGGATTGACTGGAAAACTAATAATGGCATTAGACAAAGAAATTTCCTCATTGGTCAATCCCCGACTCTCACGGCCAAAGATTATCCCTACATTTTGTTCAGAGGCAATCCTTTCATTCAATACGATGGCTGCTTCTTTGGGAGAAAAAACGGATTTAAAATTATTACGACTTCGAGCAGTTGTAGCATAGACAAAATGAAGGTCGGCTATTGCTTCTCTAAGACTGGAAAAAACACACACAGAATCTATTACACGATCTGCATTAGCCGAAGAAGAACGTGCTTTTTCATTCGGCCAGCCATCCCTAGGATTTACTAAACGTAATTGAGTCAAATTATAATTCCACATCGCACGAGCAACCATGCCGATATTTTCTCCTAACTGCGGATCTACCAGAACGATAACAGGACCTTTGGTATAATTTTGTAATCTAGGGGAACATTGCGTCATGAAATACCTTGTGTTGCCAGAAACGAGGTTTTGTAAATACCTAATATTTCTATATTTATCTTCCGTACATTATAGAAAACAACTACTAAATTTATAGATAACATTAAAATATTTTAACTTTTTAACAAAAAACTTATTTTTTCTATAGACAAAAAGAAATGCCTTTGATTCATTACAAGTGATTCGGAAAATATAATAATCCTTATTCTCATTTTTATAGACTAATTTACAGGGCAAATGTAATGGAAAATGTGCATAATATATCAGCAAATTGTGGCTTATATTATTCAATAACCCAACAAAAAATCCCCTTTTCTTTAAAAAATATATTCAAAAAATTGCATATATCGAGAATATTCTCTATTATTTCGTCATTTCATAAAACAATACCAATGGTCAGTATGGTATTTATTGTGTTGATAGCCATCACCAGTACTATCAAAGTTATAACAAGATATACACAACAAGAGAAGATGATTCATCAAACATCTCTTTTTCTTGAAGAAACCATAGAAACTATTTTTAAAAACAACAATATAAAATTCGATATAGCATTTCAACAAAAAGCAGAATCGATACTAGAACAACTTCCTATCAGACATATTTCCCCCAAAAGTTTTGTGCTTCTTGTCCAACCAAACGGGGTAGTTTTTGCATCATCTAAAAAACAATCCCCTCATATAGGCAAAAGAATAGAAGAAGTTATTCCTGGATTTAATCATGTGAACAATATGGTTAAAAAAACGCAAAATTTAGAAATTACTCTTTCTCAACAACCATATCATGTGTCATCAATACATCATCTTCATAATGATGGATTGATTCTGATTGCCAATTCTAAATTACCCTTATTACGTTTTTGGAGAGAAGAAGTAACATTAGAATTAATGTTTTTTTCCAGTATTTCAGCAGTTATTTTACTTGTCCTCTTTAATTATTACAAACAAGCAAAAAACACCAAAGATAGTAATAATCTTTTATTCGATTCCAGTACATACGTTGAAACAGCTTTATCGCGTGGGAGATGTGGAATATGGAATTTTAATTTTGATGAGAAGAAATTTTACTTGTCACAGTCTATGCATGAAATTTTTGGAATTCCTTGTGAAAATCAACCTTTATCATTTCGTGCAATAGCACGCCTCATTCATGGTAATGATACAACAATTTATGATATAGCGCGATCAATAATCAAAAATCGTATCACACAGTTAGATCAGATATTTCACATGCGACATTCTAGCGGAGCTGACATCTGGATAAAAGTGCGAGCTCAAGTGATGCGCACAATATCAGGAAGCATTAATATTATTGGCATAGCAATAGATATTACAGAACAATATTACTTAGAAAAACGTTTTGCAGAAGCAGATAAACGATTATCAAAAGCGATAGAGTGTACTTCTGAAGCCTTTGTTTTATGGGATAAAGATGATCGACTTGTTATGTGTAATGTTCATTATCAAAAAGCTTATGGATTACCTGATCACGTTATTTTCCCTGGCAATTCCCGTTCAATTATTCAAGAGGCCCAAATTCATCCTATTATTGAATATCACACTTCCGATCCCACACGTTCGCAAGATATCAGCAAAGAAATCAAACTGGCCGATTCAAGATGGTTACAGATTAACGAATGGCGCACAAAAGACGGCGACACCATTGCAGTTGGAACGGACATCACAAAGCTTAAACGCAGTCAAAAGAAATTGCGAGAATCTGAACGTCGCCTCAAGGCAACTATTAATGATTTGTCTACATCACGTCAAATATTGGAACGTCAAAAAACCGAACTTTCAATAGCTAACACCAAATATCAAGTTGAAAAAGAACGTGCTGAAATAGCCAATAAGGCTAAATCAGAATTTCTAGCTAAAATGTCTCATGAATTACGAACTCCTCTTAATGCTATTCTCGGTTTTTCTGAAATTATCAAAAGAGAAATATTTGGAGAACTAGGATCTGTTAAATACTATGAATATGCAAAAGATATTCATGATAGTGGGCAACACCTGCTGAATCTAATAAACGATATTCTGGAAATGTCTAAAATAGAAACAGAGCAAATTCCAATCGAAAAACAAAACACCAATTTAATGCCTATAATTGATGGAATCCTTCAGTTGATTTCTCCTTTAGCACAAAATAAAAATATCAAAATTGAAAAGAATATATCTCCAGAACTATTTTTTCATGCTGATAAACGAATAATAAAGAAGATTCTTATCCCTATTATTTCTAACTCAATTAAATTCACCAATGATGGTGGAAAAATGATTATTCGAGCCTCTCAGATAGATCAACGTATGATCATAACCATAGCTGATACAGGTATTGGTATCCCTAAATCAGCTTTAGAAAGAATCGGACAACCTTTTGAACAATTAAACAATCAACATGATAAAAGCCTAGGAGGATCTGGACTTGGGTTATCTATATCATACGCTTTAACTCATCTCCATGGAGGAAGATTGAAAATTATTTCTCAGGAAGGAAAAGGAACAATCGTAACAATTTGCATGCCACAACAAAACAATCATGCGTTGATTGCTTAAGCCTTCCCATTCTTTCCTCAATATATTTCATAGTTTTTTGACCACTTGATAATAATTTACTATACTTTTCTTTGTCTTTATTAGATATTGTAATTTCTTTGTCTTTATTAGATATTGTAATTTGGAATGTCGCAAAAAATATTAAATATTCACCATAGGAAAAATTTCGTGAAAAAAATAAAAGTTACAAAACCTGTTGTCAGCTTAGATGGTGATGAGATGACAAGAATTATATGGAAATTAATCCAAGAAAAACTCATCAATCCTTATCTTGACATTAAAATTGAATATTTTGATCTTTCTATTCAAAATAGAGATATGACAGATGATCAGGTGACTGTTGACGCTGCCAATGCAATAAAAAATTGTGGCGTTGGTATTAAATGTGCAACCATTACAGCCGATCGTGCACGCGTCAAAGAATTTAATTTAAAAGAGATGTGGAAATCACCAAATGGTACTATCCGCAATATTCTTGGCGGCATTATCTTTCGAGAACCAATTATTTGCAATAACGTCCCACGGCTTGTTCCTGGATGGAAAAAACCAATTATCATTGGACGACATGCTTTTGGAGATCAATATCGTGCAACAGATTTTCAATTTCCCGGAAAAGGAAAATTGATTTTAAAATTTGTCGGCAATGATGGTCAAACAATTGAAAAAGAAGTTTATAATTCTCCTGGAAGTGGCATTGCTATGGCAATGTATAATCTAGACGATTCAATACGAAACTTTGCACGTGCTGCAATGCAGTACGCATTATCCCGTCAACTCCCATTATACCTCTCCACAAAAGATACCATTCTCAAATCTTATGATGGACGATTTAAAAGTATTTTCGATGAAATATTTGAAAATGAGTTTAAAAACAAATTTGATGAACTCAATATTACATATGCACATCGTCTCATTGATGATATGGTTGCTTCATCCATAAAATGGTCTGGAGGTTATGTCTGGGCTTGCAAGAATTATGATGGTGATGTGCAATCAGATATAATAGCACAAGGATTTGGATCTCTTGGCCTGATGACTTCAGTTTTAGTCACAGCCGATGGAAAAACGATGGAAACTGAAGCCGCCCATGGAACAGTAACAAGACATTATCGTCAATATCAACAAGGTAAGGAAACATCAACTAATTCAATCGCTTCTATTTTTGCTTGGACACGCGGTTTGCTTCACCGAGCTAAACTCGACGACAATATTGACCTGAAAAATTTTGCTGAAAGTTTAGAGCATGTATGCGTTAAAACAGTAGAAGACGGCTTTATGACAAAGGATTTAGCTTTACTTATCGGCCCTCAACAAGATTGGTTATCTACTACTGATTTTATTGAAAAAATAAGCAGCAATCTTCGAGACAAATTACAGATAGAGAGTTAATCGTTATTATAAAAAATTGTCATCATTAATCTCATTCAATTCCTTTGAAGGATTATGGCTATATGACAGAGCAGCTTGAATAAAACTAGTAAAAAGTGGATGGGGATCCAAAGGACGACTCTTCAATTCAGGATGATACTGAACTCCTATAAACCAAGGATGATTTGTATATTCTACAACTTCTGGAAGATTCTGATCTATAGAAAATCCCGAGAATTTCAAACCACAATCTTCTAATTTTTCTTGATAGTTTAAATTAACTTCATAACGGTGTCGATGACGCTCTGAAATTACATTAACGCCATATATCTTTGAAATTAAGGTTTTCTCTTTCAAAGAAACATCATATGCTCCCAATCTCATTGTTGCTCCTAAATCGTCCGATACCAAACGCTTTTCCCGCTTATCTCCTTTGATCCATTCACGCATAAGCGCAACAACCGGCTCTCCTGCATCAGAAAATTCAGTAGAACAAGCATTTGATATTCCTATAAGATTACGCGCAACCTCAATAACAGCCATTTGCATACCAAAACAAATACCTAAAAAGGGTATTTTATTCTCACGAGCAAATCTTATAGCAACAATTTTTCCTTCAGAACCACGTTTATCAAATCCTCCTGGAATAATAATTCCATGAACACCATACAAATGTTTTACAGGATCTTCTTTTTCCAACACCTCCGCGTCAACCCACGATAATTGCACTTTTGTATAACTACTAACGCCACCATGACGCAGTGCTTCTATCAAAGATCTATAAGCATCCTTAAGATGAATATACTTTCCAACAATCGCAACTTTCACCTCATGTTTAAACAACGAAGTACTATCACAAAAACTCTTCCAATTATCTATTTGAGGAGGTTGAACATTTTCAATGCCAAAAGAACTTAAAACGACACTATCCATTCCTGCACGGTGATATGTAAGAGGTACTTTATAGATATCATCAACATCAAGCGCTTGGATCACTGCCGAAATTGGTACGTTACAAAACAACGAAAGCTTCCGCCGTTCCATCTCAGGGATATCACGATCAACACGTATTAATAAAATATCTGGATGTACACCAAGAGCTTGTAATTCTTTAACAGAATGTTGAATAGGTTTGGTTTTCAGTTCACCAGAAGACTTGATATACGGCATAAGAGTCAAATGAATATATAAAGCTTTACTACCATGATATAATAAATCATTTCCAAGCTGACGAATAGCCTCTACAAAAGGCATCGCCTCGATATCACCAACAGTTCCACCAATCTCACAAATAACGAAATCAACGTCTTCATTTCCTCTAGTAATAAACTCTTTTATCTCATTTGTAACATGAGGAATAACTTGCACAGTTGCACCGAGATAATATCCCCGACGCTCTTTTTCAATGACATTCTTATAAATCCGTCCAGTAGTAATATTATCTGTTTTGGTAGAACAAACACCCATGAAACGTTCATAATGGCCAAGATCTAAATCAGCTTCAGCACCATCATCAGTAACAAAAACCTCACCATGTTGCATCGGACTCATTGTTCCAGGATCAGCATTAAGATAAGGATCAAGCTTACGCACTCGAACTTTATATTGACGAGCCTGCAATAATGCACCCAACGAAGCTGCTGCCACTCCCTTCCCTAAAGAAGAAACCACTCCACCAGTGATAAAAATATATCTAACCACAAATACTCCTTAAAATATACCTCATCCCATCTCCCTTATCATAAATACAAATCCATGTTTATCTAACTATATCAAAATACGCAATTTAATCTACTTTTTACTAGAGGAAGAATTATTTGGAGGCACAGCAGAGGAAAGAGATTTTTTAGATTTAGAAGAAGATTTTGTATGAGAATTAGCATCAGAAGAATTATCAACCACTTGTTTATGATAATTAGCATCAGAAGAATTATCAACCACTTGATTCTTTGTCAAATCAATCAAAGATTGATTCAAAGCTTCCTTATTTTTTAAAGAAAAATATCGCGATGTTATTCCCAATGCAAGAGAAGTTGCAAAGAAGAAGAAGGCAATAATTGCAGTAAAACGCCATAACGAATGCGCAGAACTGCGAACCGACGTAAAATTAGAAGAAGAAGAAGAAGAGCCAAAAGCGCTACTATCAGACGACTGGATCAAAATTACGGAAACCAAGATAAAAACCACAATCAAGTGCGCAACTATAAGAAATATCTGCATTAAAATTTTCCATTCATAAAGTTTAAAAAAAGCCCCTATGTTGTCTATAATGATACATTTTTAAAGAAATAATCAACGTATCCGCGCTCAAAAATTTCAATAATTTTTAAAAATGATTCATCTTGAAGACTAGCCCCACCAACTAACAACCCATCTATATTTTCAATCAATGAAAAATCTTTTACATTTGCAATGCTCACTGACCCTCCATACAAGATGCGCATCTTCTGCCCTTCTTCAGGGAAACGATCTAACAGAACACGACGCACAAAAGAATGAGTTTTATCAAGCTCGGCAATAGAAGGGAAATTACCTGTGCCGATAGCCCAAACGGGCTCATAGGCAACAATCGGCCGAGAGGATTTAAAATCATCCGGGAAACTACAATCTAATTGCCTCTGTAAAACCTCAAAGGTCTTACCAGAACGATATTCCTCGCCTGTTTCACCGATGCATATTATTGGATCCAATCCTGCATTACAAGCAGATTTTACCTTACATTGCACAATTTTACTGCTTTCTTGATGACCTATACGCCGTTCAGAATGCCCTAAAATTACACATTGAGCACCACAATCCGCTAACATACTCGCCGAAATATCCCCTGTGTATGCACCAAATTCATTCATATGACAATCTTGTGCACCAATGATCAGAGAATATTTGTCACAAAGACGCGAAGCTGCATCCATTAGGGTTGCTGGCGGACATATAACAACATCTATATGACAACTATTTATTTCAATTCCTTGCGCAATTTTCTCTATTTTTTCAAGAGATGCCCGCAACCCGTTCATTTTCCAATTTCCGACTACAAGTGGCCGAATGCTTTTTTTTATCATCATACCCTATAAAAAAACATGAACTGGTTCAGTTTCACAATACTCTCACGACTTTGCATAATAGCATATTTTAAATATTTTACTCAATTTATCGTATAAAGATATCCACTTAAAGACAGTTAAAATATAAAAGAATTTACTTGATACAATGATACCTAGTCTGTTCAAATTAATATTTTTAATAAAATCATTTTTCGTATTGATATTTTCAGCGCTATCTTCCAATAAATTATTGCATTATTGTAAAGAACGACTAGAATGTCCGATGTATAACCTTTTATAGGGAGATCAATGAAGGAAATGAATAATCATCTTTGGATAGCAGTTGATGTATTCGTAATAGTAGCTACAGTTATAACATGTTTTTTTATGAACAAACAGTTTTCTTGGTGGCTTAGAATATTTTTACCTTTTCTACTAATAATCATCATGATAGTTCACATCGCTTGTCTTATCGGATATATGAGGATTTTTGCATTTCCTCCTTTTTAGTAATGTTTGAATAATTTTTTTATGCAAAGATCACGTTTTGATGAAAAGGAATAATTTCATTTTAAGAGCGTCATAATGTGCGGTGGTATGAAGTGTGTCTTCTTTTTAGTTCGCAAAAAAATTAATGAGAAGTGTTGTAAGATAATTAAGGAGATTGTCATAAAAATGCGAACTCATATCCTTTTTACTTTATTACCGATTTTTTCCTTTATATCTGTAGCTTCTTGTAGTTCTATAAAAAGAATCGGTGTTGATAATAGTCTAACAGAGCAAGTAATGAATATAGAAGGCTATTGGGAAGATGATAACGGAATTATCTCTTTATTTCAAAAAGATGGAACATTCAAAACCATCTCTACAGATGGATCTAATAGTGTTCTAGCAATCGGTTCCTATCGCATTAAATCTGCTCAAGAAATCGAGATGAAATTTACATCTTTAATCCGCAATACTTCAGAAAATATTCAATGTAACTTGTTAGATCCAGATAAAATCAACTGTATCTCAAAAAATCAGACACAGTTCTATCTACGACGCACACATCTAACAGAAGCACCCACCTCTAAACCACAGGGAGATATCCCTGCTACTCCTAGTGAACCCACCCCACCTACTTCACCATCAGTCATTGTTTATAAATAAATAGGAATAGTATAGAGTTTTATTTTAACATATAATCAGCACAATATTTTTTATGACGATATTTTATACGTCGTGTAACATTGACAAGATAAAGTGCTAACTTATACGTTATCGATAAAAATAACTATGTATCAAGAAACGTAAACAATGAAAATATCATCCTCTGCCCCACAAAATCATCCTAAAATTAAATTTGGTAAAATTGGTATTTTGATAGTCAACCTTGGAACGCCGGATGGTTATGATTTCTTTTCCCTTCGTCGTTATTTGAGGGAATTTCTCCTTGATAAGCGTGTTATAGAAATATCATCTTGGATATGGCGGCCAATTCTCTTTGGATACATCCTCAATTTTCGTCCTCACAAAATAAGACATGGCTATGCTAAAATTTGGAATACTTCAAAAGACGAGAGTATACTTCGAACTCATACGCGTGATCAAGCCAATGACCTAGCCAAAAGATTAAAAAACATCCCTCATGTAATTGTTGATTGGGCTATGCGATACGGCAAACCATCAATCAACGAAACCATCAATCGGCTCAAAAAAGAAGGCTGTGATCGTCTCCTTATATTCCCTTTATACCCACAATATTCGGCAGCTACAACAGCAACTGTACAAGATAAAGTTTTCCAAAAACTAATGAAAATGCGTTGGATGCCTGCTTTAAGAACAACCCCCCCTTATTATGACGATCAAAGTTATATTAGTGCACTAGCCAATTCCGTAAGTGAACATTTTGAATCTCTCAAGTGGGATCCTGAAATGCTTCTGGTTTCATTTCATCAAATGCCCGTTTCGTATCTTGTAAAAGGAGATCCATATGGTTGTCACTGCTATAAAACCGCACGCCTTCTTAAAGAGGCTTTAGGTTGGCCAGACGATCGTTTTAAAATATGTTTCCAGTCACGTTTTGGAAAAGTTAAATGCCTAGAACCTTATACGGATAAAACAGTTGAAGAACTAGCACGTAATGGAGTGAAGCGCATGGCGGTTATCACTCCTGGATTTTCTTCAGATTGCCTTGAAACAAGTTATGAAATTGCACATGAAGCAGAAGAAATCTTTATCAACTGTGGTGGAGAGCAATTTACGCAGGTTCCCTGCCTTAATAGCAGCAATTTAGGTATGGATCTTTTAGAAAAAATAACACGCCGCGAATTAATGGGTTGGATTTGATAGTCATCTGCAGATCATTTATTTTATAACAATTATCCCATCCCTAATCTAATGCAAATACAGAAATAGATCTTATTTGTTTTTCATAACCAGGCATAATTACAAAAATATGTCCTACAGGAATCGAAGAACGAATTACTTAACTGGTCAATCTTCCGGAAAAGATTCAAACAGATCCGTCCCTGCAGATCATCTTGTTTATTATAAAATAGGAATTTCATGCGAATGAACATAATCCTTTTATGACCGTGAATATCAGGAACCTCTTTAATATTCTTTTTTATTCAATGTATTTTCAAAAACATTGCAATACGTATTGAAACGTATTGCAATAATCCTACTTTATTAGTGAGAACATTAGATTCTTGTATTGTTATAGTATTATCCTTTGTAAGTATAACTTTTATTGTTATAGTATTATCCTTTGTAAGTATAAAAAGAGGTTTTGGGATGAACAAGCTTGATTTCAGTGATGTCATCATCGGGGAAAATCCTGTATTCACCAGAGAAGATGCTGAAATACTCTTGTTTTATCATCTTTATCCAGTTGTGCAGTATTTGTTGCCTAACGGGACAAGGGAAAATGGCAAATACAAAACCTCTGATCTTCAAGGCGGTAAAGGCAATAGCTTAAATGTTGAGTTAGACGGTGATAATCGTGGTCTTTGGCATGATTTTGCTACAGGTGATAAAGGAGATATTTTTGATCTTTGGGCAATCAGTAAAGGCTTGGATGTTAAAACAGATTTCCCCAAAGTTTTACAATCAATTGCTCAATGGTTTGGGAAAGATTTTAAAGTAAATCATAACAATGTTATTCATCGCAAAGAATGGATTTACACAGATGCTCAAGGCAATCCCATTGTTAGGATATCACGCCGAGACATCGATGGTAAAAAAACATATCTTCCTTTTGATTTTACGACACAGAATACGGGTATGCCCTCAACTAATCGTCCTTTGTACAATCAAGTTGAATTGTTAAAATCCAAAAAGATTTTTGTCGTTGAAGGGGAAAAATGCGCTGAGGCTTTGATCAAAAGTGGATTTATGGCAACAACAGCAATGCAAGGAGCTAACACTGATCCTGCGAAAACCGATTGGACACCATTACGAGACAAACAAATCTGTATTTGGCCAGACAATGATGAAGTAGGTTTTAAATACGCTGAAAAACTAAACAATTTTCTTATAGATTCACAGATACCGAAGTCTGTTGCATTGCTCAATATCCCAAAAGACAAACCTCCTAAATGGGATGCCTATGATGCGATTGTTGAAGGTGTTGATATACTGGAATTCCTTCGCACTTGCCCGAAAGAAAAGAAAGATTGCAAGTCTGTTATTTTGGGTTTACCCTTCGAAGATATTAAGAATGATAAAACACCTAAACCACTCGATATTATTTCCTCAGGTTTTTTGGTTCAAGGGGGTCTTGCTGTTTTGGCTGGAGCACCTAAAGTCGGGAAAAGCCATTTTTTATTTTCTCTATTATCTCATTTCGCAGCAGGAATTCCTTTTTTAGGTTTGAAGCCTGCTCATCCCTTAAAGGTCTGTTACATACAAGCAGAAAACGACTTTTTTAATATACGTGATCGATCGCAACAAATAGCTAATAACCTCACACGCGAGCAACTAGCCCTTGTTGATAAAAATCTTGTTGTAACTCCTCATCGTATGGAGAAGAGGTTTAACGAACAGGTCGTTAATGAGTTTGCTCATAATGCAAACAAATTTCAAAAAGGACAAACAGATCTCATTGCTGTTGACCCTTTGTATTTTGTATTTGATGCTGGAGATAAAAAAGGTGGAGAAAATGACAACGATGCCATGTATTTCTTTCTCACAGAGCGAATTAAAGTTCTATTGAACAAAATTAATCCAAAAGCAGGTCTAATTCTTGTCCATCATACTAAAAAGATGCGTAAAAAAAACGTTGAAGAAAACCCTTTTGATGCACTTGCTGGGGCAAGTGGTCTAAGACGCTATTATAGTTCAGCAATGGTTTTGTTCAGGCCAGATGAAAATGTCAATGACATAGAAATTTTTTTGAGTCTAGAGATGGTGAAAGAATACCGAAGAAAAATGCTTATATAGATGTTAAAACAGGAGAATGGAAGGAAACCCCATCTACCAGTATACGATTGACGAATCAAGCTTATAGGCAAAATGCAGAACGAGATCGCAAACAAAATGTTATCTTGGAGATCATTCGATCGGAAGCCTTAAAAGGAAAGGTTTATAGCGCTCGCCAATTTAGAGAAGTCTTCGAAGGTGAAGCAGGACTGGGTAGTGAATCTTCTATTCAAAGAATATTAAAAGTCTTGATGACCCAAGGACGCATCAAGATATTTAAAAATATCAAAGACTATAGCCTCCCTACTCGTCGCAGTTTTAAGGGATTCATGTGTGTCAAGGACATGAACTTACTAATTGATAATGATAAATTAGTGCGAGTTACCCCAACAGATTATAAATGTAAACAAACAGGGAAAATTCTACCAGTAGAAAACTCTGATGTTTGGGTAGAACATGATTAAGCACTAATAAAAATGATAAGGAAAGGAAAAAAACTATGATTCTAAGTAAATATGATTTAAATAAAATAGCAGATGTTTCCATTAAAAAAAATGTGATGATTGAAATCTCTAAAGATGGGCAATGCATTCGAATATACCCAGAATTCGACTCAAATAAAAATGAAGAACCGGACTATATCCTTTAAATGATAAAACGTAGATATCCATATTTATCCCATGAAACTACAAGGCATGGGAAAAAAGTATGGTATTTCAAAAAAGATGGTAAACGTATAAGGTTACCTAATGTTTACGGCACAAGAGAATTTACGGAAGCGTATGCTGATGCTCTTGCAGGACGGATTAGGCCTAAAGGGAATCATGGAAGTGAAAAAACTCTTAAGTAGCTCATTGAACAATATAGATTAAGCGGTCATTTCCTATCTTTATGTCATAGAACTAGAAACGCAAGGGATAGTATTTTTTATCATATTATCAAGAACTCAGGTGATATTCCTTTTGCTCATATAACTCGAAGACATATACAAAGTGCTGTAGATCGCAGATCAAATAAGCCATCAGTGGCTATATCATTCTTAAAAGCCATATCTCCCATGTTTAAATGGGCAGAGACATGCGAGTTGATCAAAAAGAATCCCGTAATCGGAGTGCAACGCCCTTCTATGCAAACAAAAGGATCGCATACGTGGACAATAGAACAAGTAGAAGTTTATCGCAAACATCATCCCATTGATACCATGGCGAGGCTGGCTTTAGAGCTTATGTTGTTTCTGGGCTTAAGGCGATCCGATGTCATAAGAATAGGCAAAGAGCATGTTAAAGATAATGTTTTATCAATTCGTACACAGAAAACAGGAAAGATGGTTCATGTTCCTATTTTCGAATCTTTACAAAAATGTCTGGATGCGGTCGGCAAGGACCACAATACTTTTTTAACAACTACCCTTGGTAAAAAATTATCCTCTTCATGTTCTTTCGGTCACTGGTTTAGAGGTAGATGTAAAGAACCAGGATTACCTGATGAATGCAGAGCTCATGGGCTACGAAAAACAGTAGCAACACTGGCCGCAATGCAGGAGCTAGTCCTCACGAACTCATGGCTATGTATGGATGGTCGAAGGCCGATATGGCTGAGTTATATACAAGAGAAGTTAACATAAAGAAACTAGCCTACAAGACCGCTAAAATGATCGCGGATTCCGTATAAAAAGTAAGACAAAAAGTTTTCTAAGCTATTGATTCTTCATGATTATGATTTGATCTTATTTTTACATAAGCTATTGATTTTACTATAGTTTATTAGTCTTGTTTGTGAAAACGATAATAATAACATTTATGCCGAAAAATTTAGAATATAATTCTAGTTCATTTCTTTGCTTGCAAAAATCAGTTGACATATTTCATATGTCTGAATCTTCAAAAGAAGATACAATATATTTTTATCGTTTTTACATGAGATATTCTGGAAACAATATTGCAATGTTATCCACAAACTATCCGCAAGTTATTCACAGATTATCCACAGATTATCCGGGAGTTATTCACAAATTATCCACATCTTAAATCAACGAGAAAACACCCGATCAACTATGACAATAGTTTCTCATATCCCAGAACACCATCAACTGATACTTGAGATATTCTGGAAACAATATTGCAATGTTATCTACAAACTATCCGCAAGTTATTCACAGATTATCCACAGATTATCCGGGAGTTATTCACAAATTATCCACATCTTAAATCAACGAGAAAACACCCGATCAACTATGACAATAGTTTCTCATATCCAAGAATACCCTCAACTGATTCTTGAGATATTATGGAAACAATATTGCAATGTTATCTACAAATTATCCGCAAGTTATTCACAGATTATCCACAGATTATCCGGGAGTTATTCACAAATTATCCACATCTTAAATAAACGAGAAAACACCCGATCAACTATGACAATAGTTTCTCATATCCCAGAATACCCTCAACTGATTCTTGAGATATTATGGAAACAATATTGCAATGTTTCCACAAACTATCCGCAAGTTATTCACAGATTATCCACAGATTATCCGGGAGTTATTCACAAATTATCCACATCTTAAATCAACGAGAAAACACCCGATCAACTATGACAATAGTTTCTCATATTCCAGAATACTATCAACTGATTCTACAGAAAATCCCGTACTCCGCACAGAAAAAGGGAAAAAACGTTCAACAGCATGTTCAAGCGCCCCATCTTTAAGATTGCACTCTTCTTCAAATTCTCCTGTAAGACGCAGATTTTTAAAGGGCTCTAAACACTCTGGCCTGACCCAAAACATCGTTCCATTAAAGAAATCCAAATCCATGTTCTCAGTAAAAAAACCCGCTCTTCTAACAAGATTTATAACTCTCTGATATACCATGCTTCTTTTTGTCAAAATAGAATATTTCTTATATCGTCTATATCTTCCAGAACCAATCATACCAATGCTAGGATTTTGTTCAAATTTATTGATAATTCGCATAGCAATATCAGAAAATCCTAAAAGATCAAAAAACAACCAGCGTCTCCAAATAATTCCTTCGATAGGATGATAACCATCTCTTGCCGATTTTTTGCCATGAATCTTACAAATATAGTCATAACCATCCAAAACCCCTTTTTCTAATAAATGTAAAAAAGGAAGAACATCTCTCCCTTTGTTTTCCATGACATAGATTTTGGCTAAAGGAAAATATTTTAAAACATCTCGTTCAAAATCCTTGTTGTTTTTAACTACGGTAATAAATAAAGTAAAATCGAAATTTATTTTTAGTAAAATAGAAGCAATTTCAGTCCACGTATCTTGATAATAACAATGTACAACTATTGCTATTTTGGACTTGATTTTAACCTTATGTTTATCTGGTAGAGATGGTAAATGATTCCATCCCTCAAATAATTCTTTCACATATAAGAATTTGTGACCATCAAACGGCATACCTCTCTTAGCCATAAAACGATTAAGTCGCAAAAAAGCCTTTGTATCCTTTTTAGAACCATAAAAAAATATCCGAAAATGAGGAAAAGATAACCGACTATATTTTGAAAAAATAAAAAAAGACTTCAACCAAAAAATAAATGAGTCGAATACTTTTAATTCTTCAAGAATAACATCTTTACTGGTAATATTTTGTTTTGCAGATAAATCCCATAATATATAGTAACCAGAAGTATTCGCTGGTATATAAAAGTAATTCACATTACCTTTCTCTTCCACATCAAGACGACACAGCAGATTTTCCGTTTTTTCAAGTTTTCTTTTTAAGAGAAATGCCCTTCGTCTTATCAACAAATCAAACCTCTCATTTTGACCATACACATATTTTACTCTATTAACGAATGCCCATAAATTTATGAGTTTGTATGCTGACACGCCATTTTGGATTTTTCAAACAGTAAGCAATTGCCGAATTTGTATTCTCTTCTAAAAAAGGACCATCCATAGGCTGTAAAGAAAATCTTTCGAACTCAAATCCTATATAATTTTCCGGCAAAGAATCTACCTGAGGAAATACTAATTTCAATTCTTGACCCTTTTTAATTTTTAAATCACAACCCGCTTTAGGGCTCACACAGATCCAATCAATCCCTTGAGGAGGTTCAATCGTTCCGTTGGTCTCAACAGCAATCTCAAAATTACGCTTATTTAACGCCTGAATCAGGGGTACATCTACTTGCAACAAGGGCTCACCACCTGTCAATACACAGTAACGTTCTTGGTTATCTCCCACAATCCACTGTTCTGCAATCAAATCAGCCAATTGTTCAACACCATAACGACCACCTTTAGTGCCGTCCATTCCAACAAAATCAGTATCACAAAAACGACATTTTGCAGACGAGCGATCTTTCTCTCTTCCTGACCATAAATTACAACCAGAAAAGCGACAAAAAACAGCAACACGTCCTGCATGTGCTCCTTCACCCTGAAGAGTAAGGAAAATTTCTTTAATAGAGTATAATTTCATCGCTCCACATTATATAGCCAAATATGTGTCAAAATCAATATTATTAAACGTGCTCTATAATACTAAAAACCACCATTATACTATGTTTTTTGTGATTTTTAATACAGAAAAATGAGATAAGTAATCATATTTATTCTATTCAAAACACATTGAAGCGGAGCGATGACCAGAATAAGTGCAAAGCCATCACACTTATTAGTTTCATAACCAGGAACAACTACTGTTGCAATGATCCTCCTACAATTGATCCAGAAACAAAGAGATCATTAAACAAACAAAAATAAAAATTCCTACATAATCAGCATGCTTAAAAAACATATCACACTGTCTAGGACAAGAAAAGTCTAAGGTAATAATCCGCTTAATAGTAAGTAATAATGCGATAAATAAACCAATCCAAGCAACGAAATTCACTTGCACGAGATAAAAAGCAACCGCAAAACAAAGAATAAATATTCCATATAAAACAAAAAGCCATATTTTAGTTTGATCGGCAAATAACCTTGCTGTAGAATTTATGCCTATCTTCTCATCATATTTCTTGTCTTGATGCGCATAAACAGTATCAAAATAAACAACCCAAAAAATAGTTGCTATAAAAAGCCAAAAAGCCGGCCATGAAAGACTTGCATGTAAAGCACCCCATCCAAACAAAACCCCTCCTGCAAAACCAATTCCTAACACCACCTGTGGACAAGGAATAAAACGCTTAGAAAAAGGATATAACAAAGAAATAGGTAATATCATACATCCCATAAAAATGGTAAAACAATTGAATTGAATAAGTAATAAAAAAGAAATTAAAAGCTGTAAAATTCCAAAAACATATGCCTGAAAACGGCTACATTGTCCTGAAGGCAAAGGTCTCGTCCGCGTCCGCGCAACATGCGCATCAATATCATGATCAACGAGATCGTTCCATGTACATGCAGCACCACGGAAAATAATAGCTCCGACAATATAGATAAATAAATACCAAAAAATTTCTTTCCAAGACAATATTCCCGCTCTCATTAAAGGATAAGAAGCAAGTGCCGTAGACCACAAAACAGGCAAAATAACTAAATGCCATCCTGTTGGGAAATGCCACCGTGCTAAATGTACATAAGGAGCAATTGCCGAACTCATGGCATAATTACGAAAAGATTTAAAGGATTTAAACATGGTAATACATCCTCTTTAATATTCACTTTTAGCCTGTACAAAATAGACAACACCTACTCTGTCACGAGATAAAAAACATCATAAATCAACTAATTACACCTTATAAGAAAAATCAGTTTTACGGTAGTAAAATATTAATAATATCTTAACATAATAGGATTTTGTTATTATACTATTTAGTATATAGTTTACATGATCGTTGAGAGATCAAGACAATATTCCCGCTCTCATTAAAGGATAAAAAGCAAGTGCCGTAAACCACAAAACAGGCAAAATAACTAAATGCCATCCTGTTGGGAAATGCCACCGTGCTAAATGTACATAAGGAGCAATTGCCGAACTCATGGCATAATTACGAAAAGATTTAAAGGATTTAAAGGATTTAAACATGGTAATACATCCTCTTTAATATTCACTTTTAGCCTATACAAAATAGACAACACCTACTCTGTCACGAGATAAAAAACATCATAAATCAACCAATTACACCTTATAAGAAAAATCAGTTTTACGGTAGTAAAATATTAATAATATCTTAACATAATAGGATTTTGTTATTATACTATCATAGTATATAGTTTACATGATCGTTCGAGAAATCATGAATCGTGTTTATAAAAGGATCTAGAATTGAAAGTCCTATTAATTGGTTCTGGCGGGAGAGAACATGCACTTGCATGGAAAATATCTCAGTCATCTTTATTATCAGAATTATGGTCTATCCCAGGAAATCCAGGCATTGCGCAACATGCACAATGTGTTACCATTGATATACAAGATCATTCTGCAATAGTTTGTTTTTGCCAGGAAAAAAAAATTGATCTTGTAGTTGTCGGACCAGAGTTACCATTAGTAAATGGCATATGTGATACATTAAATGCCGCTGGTTTTAAAGTCTTTGGGCCTTCTCAAAAAGCATCACAACTTGAGTCTTCTAAATATTTTACCAAGAAATTCTGCACAAAATATAGCATTCCTACTGCTGCATACCATCATTTTTCTGATCCAATCATAGCAAAACAATATATACAAAAACAAAGCATGCCTATTGTTGTTAAAGCCGATGGACTCTGTGCTGGAAAAGGAGTAACCATCGCAACAACAATAGATGAGGCTATTACAGCCGTTGACCAATGCTTTCAAAAAAGAAATTCAACTGTAGTCATTGAAGAATATCTTGATGGTTTTGAAGTGAGTTTCTTTGCTATCTGTGATGGGAAAACCGCCATTCCTTTTACAACAGCAAGAGATCATAAACGCATCTATGATGGCGATATTGGCCCTAATACCGGTGGAATGGGAGCATGCTCTCCAGCGTTAGGAATATCTAACGAAATTTATTGTACTATCATACAAAACATCATCCAACCAACAATCGAAGGTATGCAAAAAGAAGGAACTCCTTTTCAAGGCGTTTTATTCGCAGGGATGATGATCACTAAAAAAGGACCCTACTTAATTGAGTATAATGTGCGTTTTGGTGATCCCGAATGTCAAGCAATGATGATGCGCTTGAAAAGCGACATCTTAGAAATTTTTAATGCTTGTATCCATGGAAATTTGCACAATACCCACATAGATTGGAAAACAGAATATGCACTTACAGTCGTTGTTGCAACGAAGGGTTATCCTGAAAGTTTTCCTAAAGATACCATCATTCGAAAAATACCTCAAAATACAGAAAACACACAATTATTCCATGCATGTACAGCAATAAAAGATAATTGCCTCATAGCTAATGGCGGCAGAGTCTTAGGACCTACCGCACTAGGAAAAACAATACCCGAAGCTCGAGAACGAGCCTATAATATGTTAGACGATATTGACTGGGAACATAGTTTCTGGCGTAAAGATATAGGTTTACAAAAAAAAGAAACGTGAAAATTACAAGTAATCACTGATCTTTATTATTTCCCCCATAAAAAAAACGCCCAATAAATCCTCTCATGTTGAACATGAAATAACTAAAACGGTTGATGCAATAATCTATTGCTTTACCTATTACACGAAAATATCCTAAAAAACGAGACAACATCATGAAATCGCTTGAATGCCCTAAAAAAAACCCAATGATTCTCATCGCCACTGCCCAAATACACATCTGATTGATATCCTTATATAATAAAAGTTCTATTCTTTTCTCTCACTATAATCTTTTATTTTTAATAGAATTCATCACATTACTTTTCACTATACTTTCTTATTTTCTCTTTAAACAACCATTAACAGAACTCATCATTTTCTCAAAGGTACATCCACTAAGATCTTTTGAAACACGAGAAGTGAAAAATACTCTTTTTGCTATTTTTGTTGATTTTTTTATATGACCTTATTATACAATTCTCTCACCCTATCCACTAACAATTAATAAAATCAATTTTTTACTTAAAAATCTTTTCCCTCTCATCAAAATATTTTCACCCATCTCGTTGGTGAATAATATAATTTATTAATGAATAGAAAAAATACACAAATACTTTTTTCTTGTATAAATCCGCTAAATGTAGAAAAGTTTTTTTGACTTTTTTAGCAAAACAGATGATTATTTTACCAAGCGCAGGACTACACAAGATAACTTATAATATATCAACAAAGGTTCTCTTATAACAAACACCTTTTTTGGAATATATTCATATTGAATCTGAGAAGGAAATAAAATGACGTTTCTATCTTTAGGAGATAAAGCTCCTCAATTCACATTACGTAGCAATGATGAAAAAGAAATCAACCTTCTGGAACTCAAAGGTTCAAAGGTCGTTCTTTATTTCTATCCAAAAGATAATACCAGCGGGTGCACGGCTGAAGCTTTAGATTTTAGTAAATGGAAATCTGAATTCGATAAAGAATCAACTATCGTTATTGGTATCTCCCCAGATTCTATCGAAAGTCACAAAAAATTTCATCAAAAAAATAATCTCTCTATTATTCTTTTGTCTGATGAATCGAAAGAAACGCTACAAGCGTACGATGTTTGGAAAGAAAAAAGTATGTTTGGCAAAAAATATATGGGAGTAGTAAGGACAACTTTTCTCATCAATGAAAAAGGAATAATTGTCAAAATATGGAATCCCGTAAAACTTAAAAATCATGCGCAAAGTGTTTTAAAAATGGTAGAATCCTTAAAACAGAAATAAAAAAATAATAAGCATTCCATCAATGAGGAATAGTTTTATGAAAAAAATTATTCCTCTAACAGGAACAAATATTCTCTATTTTTCCTATACTTTATTTAAGCAAAATCGTCCTCTTAAAATATACATCATATACTTATTAATATTATAGTAACTTTTATTTAATACCCTATTACTGTGTGTGTTCATAACTACCTAATTGCACTGTCTTCTATTATTATCAAAAGATTGCGAAATTAATTCAATTATATAAAAACAGTAAATGATCAATCATGTAGGAATGGTCGTGAATGCATCGTTGTATTTAAGATTAATCTAAAGCAATGATTCTACAAGAAGTTATTTTAAAAATGCAATATATCAATATATTTCTCTGTGAAAAATGAATTTTGTTACAAGTTTGCCTAGGTGGACAGAAAAAAATGAATAGCATATTAAAAAAAGATTTTGATGACATCTCTGTCATATCTTTACCGTTTTCAGATGATAACATAACAGTTGACGAAGAGTATCTAGAAAAGTTAGTAGTCGAATCTTTAGATCGTAGTTTAAGATGTAACTATAAAAGTAAGTAGAAACACCAAATTTATAACCTATAAGTTATTCACATATTAACAAAAAAAGTTATATAATTTATGTACTAGATAGCAATTGTATCTCAATGCTATTATTTTCTCTTTGCCTCAAAAGAGAGAGATATAATGCAAAATAAATGATTAAAGTCACTATAACCCTTAATAAATACGGTGTTGCACTGTTTTTTTCTTCACAGTAATCACAGATTTTTAAGGGAACATATTTCCGAATAATAAAATATTTAATTTGTTTACCTATACCCTTCCAATTCATTTTGATATTTTTCTGTATTTCTTTCTGCGAGTATCCTCATATTAACTGATGAGATTAAATAAAAATGACAATACTCTCTCGGGAGATAGTGACTCCAATATGTTTTGAATACGACAAATAATCTCACCGCTATTGAACCGTAGAAATTGTTTATCTCCTGATTATTTTCTTCACAAGAGTGATTTAACGGATAATTAGAAAGAATATATATATGGAAAATACAACATACGAAAAAAGACAATATAATTTTTTCTGAATTGTATGCGCTAACAATGGATCAACGATTGAGAAAAAACACGAATTCACATTTATATCAATAAGTTAACTGTCCAATATTGAACAAAATACGTGCAATTACAGTGGATTTGACAGCCTTTTATTGAACCGTAGAAATTGTTTATCTCCTGATTATTTTCTTTACAAAATTGATTTAACGGATAATTAGAAAGAATATATATATGGAAAATACAACATACGAAAAAAGACAATATAATTTTTTCTGAATTGTATGCGCTAACAATGGATCACGATTCGAGAAAAAACACGAATTCACATTTATATTCAATAAGTTAACTGTCCAATATTGAACAAAATACGTGCAATTACAGTGGATTTGACAGCCTTTTATTGAACCGTAGAAATTGTTTATCTCCTGATTATTTTCTTTACAAAATTGATTTAACGGATAATTAGAAAGAATATATGTATGGTTTAGCAATACAATTTTTGACTGCAATGCGGTATTTATTTAGATGGGCACATCAGAATGGGTACATATCAACCAACCCTTGTATTGGCATTGAAAAACCTCGTTATAAAACTGATGGCTTTAAACCGTGGACAATAGAAGACATGCAAAAGTTCAAACTTTACTGGGAAGAAGGGACACTTCCACATCTTGCTTTTGATTTTCTATTATACACGGGATTATAAGTGTCCGACGCTTGTCTAGCAGGATATCAGCATTTAAAAGGTGATATCTTTTCTATCCAAACCCAGAAAGTAGGAACAATTGTAAGCATTGAACTTCCTAAAAGTTTGATGAGACTTCTTGAGATTACTCCAACTGGCAAAGATACGTTTTTTATTAATGAAGAAAAAGAGAAAATGGACGCTCAACAATTTAGTCGTTGGTTTATCGGGAGAGCTAAAAAGCAGGAATTGAGAAATCTGCTCATAGGGTTCGTAAGCTTTCTGCCACTATCTCGGCAGAAGCTGGAGCGACAGAGCATGAGTTAATGGCCACATACGGTTGGAAATCAATGTCACAAGCAGAAACGTATACGAGAGGTCAGATAGAGCACTTTTAGGTATTAAAAATTCTCGGTTAATATCTTCAGTTATAAGATCTAATGGAGCCGAATCTTAAAAATGATAGTTAGGGAAAGAAAAATATTGTTATATCATATGCTTAATATATATTATATGCCAAGTGAGAATTTTATTTTAAAATATAATAATTGCCACAGATGTATTCTGATGCTTGTAAAAGGAAAACGCCTAAAAAATAAAAATCACAATACTGCAAAAATAATCATGCAATAGGAGAACTAAACTTCATCCCATCATAAGCTGGAACAACACACGCAGGCGTACTTTTTAGAACCATATCATAATCTAAATCAACATGCATATGCGTCAATATAGCATTTTTAGGATTGATAAGACTAATCTTTTTCAAAGATTCTGACAAAGAAAAGTGACTACTATGCAAACCATTTTTCAGAGCATCAATGATCAAAAAATCTAAATTCTGCAATTTTTCCAAACTATCTTCTGGAAATGAACTGACATCAGTACAGTACGCAACATTTCCAAAACGAAAACCTAGAGAAGAAATTCTCCCATGCTGTTGCAATAGAGGAATAGCCTCAATAGTCCCTCCCTCACCCTTTACACATATAGGAGGAAGAGTATCCTCTATAATTATAGGATTGGTAATAGGTGGATAATCACTATTATCAAGAGACTGAAAACAATATTTAAAAGATTCAAAAAGACGATCCATACAATCCACAGAAGCATAGACATCAATCGGGCGTTTTTGCTTAAGAAAATATCCCCTAAGCCCATCTATTCCATGGATATGATCTGCATGTGCATGTGTATATAACACAGCATCAATAGATAAAACATTTTCTCGCAACATCTGCGTGTAAAAATCAGGACCAGTATCAACGATAACGGTTGTACTCTCTCCTCGTTCTGATACTCTAGATACTTTCAACGACGAACGAGTACGGCGATTTTTTGGATTGTTAGGATCACAAGATCCCCAATCACCTGTAATACGAGGCACACCTGGAGAAGCAGAACATCCAAGAATGGTAAAATTATAACAATCACTCATGAACAAGTACACCCAGAAATTTTTGAAAATAACCTCAAGGCATTTTCAGTTGTTTTTTCCATTAAATATTCGTAAGACACACCCTTTTCCTTCGCAAGGACTTTTGCTGTATTCACAACATAAGAAGGTTCACAACGTTTCCCTCGACACGGAACAGGAACAATATAAGGAGAATCCGTTTCAACAAGAACTCGATCCATCGGAATACCTTTCGCGATGGATCTCAAAGAATCGTATTTATGAAAAGTAATCATACCCGTAAAAGATATATATCCTCCTAATTCCAAGCAAATATCCGCTAATTTCTGACCTGAAGAAAAACAATGTATCACAAAAGGGAAAGACCCTTTCTTCATTTCTTCCTGCAAGATAGCAGCCATATCTTCATCTGCAAGACGACTATGTATTACCAAAGGTATACCAGTAATACGAGCGGCTTCTATATGACGTAAAAAAACGATCTTTTGCTCTTCTATCGTATGAGCATTATGATAACGATCTAAACCCGTTTCACCAATAGCAACAACTTTGGGATGCGAAGCGAGACACACCAATTCATCCACTAGGACTTCATTCTCCTCATGAGCATGACAAGGATGCGTTCCAATAGAACAAAAAATTGATTCAGGATAATCCTCACATAGCTTAATTAAAGTCACAAAATCCTTTACTTTAATTGCAATAGCAATCATCTTTAAAACATTAGCTTGATGGGCTCGCATAATAACATCATGACGATCTTCATCAAAATCAGATAAAAGCAAATGACAGTGTGTATCAATCAGCATAAAAAACCACTATATAAAACGAGGGAAAATAGAAGAAAATTTCTTTTCTAACATAATTCCTGATTTTAATCTATGATCTAACGACTTAAAACAACGATTTTCTTCCGCAACCAATAAAATATTGAAAATTTTGTTTGCTAAGTTAGGGATAAAAGCCTGCAATAAAATTGCAAGTTGGCGTATAACTTCTACCGTCACATATAAAACCGTAGATGCGCGTTTAGGATCTGTTTTTCTCAAATCCCATGGTTTTTGTGCATCAAAATATCGATCTACTTCTGAAACAAGAGAGATCACTTGTGCCAATGCCTTATGAAGCAACTGATTGTTCATATGATCACGAATTTCTGGAAGATTTTTAGAACAAATAGATAGTATATTATTATCACATTCGGAAAAATCACCAGGAATAGGAATTTCCCCATCATAGTCTTTTAAAATCATAGAAACGGAACGACTAACGAGATTGCCTATACCATTCGCTAGATCTGAATTCGCACGTTTCTTCACGCTTTCATTGTCATAAAAACCATCTTTTCCACAAGATATTTCTCGCACAAGGAAATATCGCAAAGCATCAATACCAAATTCTTCTATCACTTCTATAGGATCAATAACATTACCCAATGATTTAGATATCTTAGTACCTTTATTAAGAATGAATCCATGCGCAAAAATTTTTCTAGGCAACGGCAAATTTGCAGACAAGAGAAAACATGGCCAATAAACAGCATGAAAACGCACAATGTCCTTCCCTATAACATGCAAATCAGCAGGCCAAAATTTTGCTTTCTTTCCATCTGAATCATCTAAAAGCCCTGTTACGGTCAAGTAATTAGTCAGAGCATCAATCCAAACGTACATAATATACCGTGGATCATCAGGAATCTTTATTCCCCAATCAAAATTTTTACGAGAAAGAGAAAGATCTTTTAATCCTGATTTTACAAAAGAAATAACTTCGTTCCGTCTTTCTAAAGGTAAGATAAATTCTGGATGCGAATCATAATAAGCAAGAAGCCTCTCTTGATAAGCGGACAAACGGAAAAAATACCCCTCTTCCTCCGTCCACTGAACAGGATTATTATTAACATTATAATGCTGACCGTCTTCTCCTTTATAAACCTCATCTTCACTGTAATACGCTTCATCCCGCAGAGAATACCAGCCTGAATAAGATCCCTTATAAATATCACCTTGATCTAATATTTTTTTCCATAATATCTGACATGTATCATGATGACGTTTTTCTGTTGTACGAATAAAATCATCGTATGAAATGTTCAAAACATCAGCCATATCATGGAAAATACGACTATTTTTATCAACAAAAATTTTTGTTTCTAAACCATTTTGTTGCGCCGCTTTGGCAATTTTTTGTCCATGCTCATCGGTTCCTGTCGTAAATAAAACATCTAAACCATCCAAACGATAAAAACGCGCCATGACATCTGCTATTATCATCTCATAAGCGTGTCCAATATGTGGTTGAGCATTCGGATATGCTATAGCTGTACTGATATATAACTTTTCACGATTTTTTACCATTTATCATATCCCTTAAATTGGATGATCCACATCGGATTTTCATAATCCACTAAGCATAAATCAAATAGCATAAAAATCACGGTAGTAAAAATCACTACACATTCTTGCTTTTGAAAGAAGATAAAAGATCATCTGTCTTCGATCTAAATTATAGATAGAAAAGTCATTTATTTTCTTTTTTAGAGAAAAATAAATTTGCGCAATTCGATCTGCCTCTTCTATTTTACCAGATGTAGCAGACATTTTAGCAGTTTTACTCATCTCTTTCAATACAAATTCTATAAGAAAATCAACATATATTTTTTTATCTTGAGACAATAATTCATCAACAATTTTTTGCATTTTCTGTGACGCGAATTTTTCTTGGGGAGTGCGCATTAAATCATTATAAGAAACAATGATTTTATCACAACCATAATGCAAAATTTTTAGTGCTTTAGAAACGCTACCATAGGAGGCAATCTTGATAAGATCTCTTTTTGACTGCCAATCTGCAATCTTCAATTGCTCAAGAACTTTGTATAAATTATTATCATCAAGAGAATGAAACTTTACAGATAAACAACGGGAGCGAATAGTTGGCAAAAGCATTGAAGAAGAATGATATATAAGGATAAACAACACTTTTTTAGGAGGCTCTTCCAAAGATTTGAGCAAAGCATGAGAAGCATTGTTATTCATTCCATCGACAGGATCAATCATGATAACACGCCAATGACCTGTATTTGCGGTCAGAGACAAAAAATACCGAATACGCCGAATTTCATCAACGGTAATAACTGTGCGCGATTTTCCTGTTTTGGCATTTAATGGATACGACAAATACAAAAAATCTTGCAATGTATGAGATGCCATTTTTTTAATAAAAGGAGAACGGGGATCAAGACTACAAATCTGAGAAGGAGCATTTTTAAAATCAGGATTTTGCAAAACATGGCCTGCGTAACGAAATCCTAAAGTCGCCTTACCGATGCCCTCTTCTCCTTCAAAAAGCAAAGCATGATGCATCCGTCCAGAACGATAATATTGTGACAAGAAGTTTTCTATGTCTTCGTGACCAAATAATTTATGATGATTATATATGGGATCAAAATCTTGGTATATCACGGCTCAATATCTCTTTTACATGATATAGGTAAAAAACGTTTTTGAACCAATTTCCATACAATGTCCAAAATGTTATCTGCGACGTGTTGAAAAGAACGATTTGCATCAACAATATGACATCGCTCTGGTTGATTATAAGCGATATCCAAAAAAATCTGACGTCTTTTCTTATGAATCATCACATCCTCTTTTTCGAAATGATCAAGACCATCACTTGGAGATGAAGAATATCTATTCTGAACACGTTCGAGTCCAATATCTACGGGAAGATCGAGAATAATCGTACAATCTGGCATAATTCCTTGAACAGAAAGTTGATGTAAAGAATCCAATAATAAATTCTGAGAATTATCTCGCTCTCCTTGATAAGCATAAAATGAATCCAAAAAACGATCACATAATACAATCTTACCTTCTGCAAGAGCAGGACGAATGACATTTTCCACATGATCTAGACGAGCAGCAGCAAATACGATAGCTTCCGCTGAAGAACCAAATTCATCGACTCCAAAAGATAATAAAACATGTCGTGCAGCTTCGGCTGCTGGCGTTCCTCCAGGCTCACGTGTCACTTGAACGTTATAATTATGTTGTTGAAGAAAACGCTGGAGATGCAAAATATGAGTGGTCTTCCCTCCTCCTTCAATGCCTTCAAAACTTATAAATAATCCTGGATTCAAAGTTTTTTTGACCTCATCAAAAATAACGATGGTATATAAAATATTTTATGATCTCATATCATCAAGTAACAAAGAAACATTTCATTTTTAAAAACCATACAATGTTTTTAATTTTTATACAAATCCCCCACTCAAGTCCGACAAGGCATAATCTCATTACCACCATTTTATGATATGATTAAACTTTTTCCCGTAAAACACACATATTTACTGTCGTAAGTTGTAAGATTTGAAAAAGATAATCAAAATGGACACAAACATATCTCATTCATGAATATTTTATCTATTACTCAACTCAAAAATACACATATTTGGGTGTTATTTTTAATCTATACAAAATAATACATTATTTTTCACATACATAAAATACGTATAGATTTTTTGAACATAAAAAGAAAAATTCATCGGACAGAAACACTTTCGCAAATTAATGTCCGAGGACACAATGAAATTTAAGACGATACTTATTCCAACTTTAATAATGCTTTTATCTGGTTGTGCAGATAAAAAAGAAAATATTGAGGATTTACTCAATGAATTGAAAAAGCAGGCAGAAGCATATGAAAATGAAATCGAAAATCAGATAAGAAAATTAGAATATGATGCTGATTTCATGGTTTATATGATCACTCTACTTGCAGGACGCAACAAAGAGAGAGCTAAAAATATCCTTAATCTAAATGACGAAGTAACAAAAAATGCAAGTAATGAAAGTGACAAAATAGGTACTTTCAAGGATCTATATGCTAAACACGGTAATATAGTTAATGAACGTGATAAAATACTTACTCAAGTCAATAAAATCATGTACGACAATGCGCAAATGGTACCAATCGCTGGCTTTTACTATTTGATGAATGATTTGCAATCGACAATAGATAGTCAATTCGAAATAAATCGTAGAGAAACGACGAACGCCTCTAAATTAATCGATGATATTAACGACCCGCAAGATAATATAGACATATTGACCCAATCCTCCATCAATAACATGACTTCAAAGTTGAAGAAATTAAAAGAAGAAAACGGTGACGATTGATTGTTTGTTTATATATTTAAATCACTCATGTCATTAATATGCCGTTTTTTAATATACGAAAAATGATGATATATTCGCCGGTTAAGTCACCATAATTATAAAACAACAATATATTTTAATAAAAATATTTTTAAAAAATAGAGGATAAAATGCAATTTAAAAAAATAATTATTACATCTTTTGCAATACTTTTATCTGCTTGTGCAGAGGATCAAACAGCAAGGTTTAAAGCTATAGAGGATTATCTCGGGGAATTTAAAAAAATTGTGGATAACAAAAACGTCTCTACGGATCATCAAATGGAAGAATTAGATAGTAGGATCATAGCTCTAAATACTGCCATAGCGAACTTAAAAAAAGAAAACAATACAACAAACCAAGATGTAAAGGGTAAAATAAAGGGATTAGAAGATGAAATAAATGTCTTATCAGGTCAGTTCGGTAAATTCTTAAAGAATGCTACCGAATTTAACGGTGCATTAACAGATTCTTTTTCAAAACTGGCAGAATTAAATGGTTCTCTTCTCGTAAATAAGGTTGCTAACGCAAATAAGGTTGCTAACGCAAATAATGATGCTATCGCAAAGAGTATTGCTAACACAAAGAATGTTGTTCCCGCAAATAATGTTGTTACCGAAAATAATGTTGTTCCCGCAAATAATGACACTACTGAAAAGAATGTTGTTCCCGAAAATAATGTTGTTCCCGCAAATAATGACACTACTGAAAATAATGTTGTTCCCGAAAATAATGTTGATATCGAAAATAGTGACGCTATCGAAAATAGTGATGCTATCGAAAATAGTGACCTTAACGAAAAGAATGTTGTTATCAAATATAGTGATGCTAAAGGGATGACAGTAAATTAAAAAATTGAGAAAATAACGTTAAATAATCACAAGATCGCATCATTCAACTTATAAAATATAATAAGAATATTACAGCGATCTTGTGGCAAATTATAATAATATAGAATTATCCTCCATTATCATTTTAATCAATCATTTTATTAATGACATTACTTTATCTACATCAAATAACGATGTTTTTTCAATAAAATTATCTATATATAACAATAATATATTTCACTTAAATGTCTGAGGAAACAATGCAATTGAAGAAGATTATTATTCCAACCTTCATAATACTTTTATCTGGTTGTGCAGAAGAAAAAACTATGAATGATATCAATGAATTTATATCCAACATAGAAAAGCACACAAAATTTCGCATAGATAGTTTAAACAGTAAAAACGACTTAATTAATAATGAAATCAGACGAATTACCATATACAATACCAATAACGGTAAGTTTATGCGTAAATTGTACGAGAAAATGCAAGAATATACAAAGATTCTAACAAATAGTATACAGACTTTAACAGATGATTACCAAACAATCTATTCTCACGCCAAAGAATTGAACGAAGATAAAATCACGATTGATACAGTCAATAAATTTATAACATTCGGGAACGATATGGAGAGTTATACCGAATTTATGGAAAGCACAAGAAAATTTAAGCCAGAGCGTAACACAGCAGATGATCTCATCAATAATACGTATAGTAGCGCAGAAACAGCAAAAGTAGGCTCTCGATGGTCAAAGATAGTATAAAATTTAAAAATCAGTTGAACGATTCTCTAAATGAAATCGATGAAGAACAGAAAAAGTCTACTGCTCGGTCAAACAGTAACGGTATAAATTAATAGTAGTGGTTGCTTGTGACTATCACTCACCGCGCAATTCAGCAAAAATATGGAAGAAAATTTTCGGCAACCTATCAAAGTTAATGAATTCTCCTCGACCATCATTTTGCTATAACCTCAGTCACTAATTTAATTGAGATATTATTCCTTATCTAACTTCCAACTAATTATAAATTTTTTTATTAAGTCATATTTTATTACATTTGATCCGAGGACACAATGAAATTAAAGACAATAACTATTCTAACTTTCATAATACTTTTATCTGGTTGCGAAGAAAAAGAAAAAATAACTGCAGATATGATCAACAAAATAAAAATAAAAATAAAAAAGTATAATGAACTTACGAAGGCTAACATAATAACTTCAACAAATAAAGCTGTATTAAATAAGGATCAACTAGATGTACTTATCGAAAAAGAAAGTGACCATGGTGTGTTGATCCATGGATTGCAAGATCTAGAATCAGCAAATCAAAAAAATATCCAAAATCTGCTAAAAGATTTAAACAATATAGATAAAGCCATGAAAGAAGCAGTTAATCCTGTGGAAAAAGTAAATAAATCTTTAAGGGAACTAATAACTGATTTTAACAAAAAATTCGATGATAGAAATAATAGAATCAATAAGTTTAAGGAAGACTTAGACAATGATATAATGAAGGTAGCAAAGGCAGCTACGAATCGAAATACAATAAAAGATGCAATGGCTTCTGTTAAAGTTAATCTCAACGATTTATTTAAAGAACTACCAGATGTAATAGATAAGGCAAAGCAGAAAACAACACCCGATATAAACAGTATTACTAAAAATACTTTTGACCCCAAATTAAAGGGTGATATAATGGATCATCTAAAGGATAATATAAAGATTATAAAATCTGCATTTGAGAATTACAATACAGCAACAAGTGCGATGGATTCTGATCCAAAGGATACCACAGATTTATCAAATAAGAATGATAAGGAAACAACAAACGGCACAAACAGTATTACTCCAAACAATTTTGACCCCAAATTAAACGGCAATGAAAATAGTGTAGTTTCCAAAAGTGCAGAGCGAAAGACAGTATACGGAACTTGGTTGGGATACTAATGGTAAGGAAACAACAACCGTTACAAACAGTATTACTCCAGTTTTATAAAATAACAATTTATTGAATAAAAATATTTTCAAAAAGTAATATATATCGAGAGTATAATGAATTTAAAACAATAATTATTCCAGCTTTCATAATGCTTTTATTTGGTTGTGTAGATAATAAAGAACAATCAGAAAATACAATCAAAGAAACGCGAAAACAACTGGAAAAATAAATTCAATCGAGAGGATTTTTCAATCCTTTAGAATATACACATGAAAACAGATGGCGTAAATAAGATTTGGAGTTCATATACGAGATCATGGTTAGACAGATAGAGATGAAACATAACTCATCAGGATCAGCAAATTACGATTTGCCACAACCGTTAAAACAAAAAAAATGACGCATGATAGTGCTTAAAAAAAAAGCATCACCTTATAAATTTAAATAATAAAAGTTAATCCTAAAAATATGGGAGGAAATAATTAGTTAAATAATTAAAGACATAGTGAGTGAATGTCAGTCACTATGTCATATATATGTTTTTAATAACGAAAAAATTGTTTGTCCATTGTGAAAATATTTACTATATAAAGGTACGTAACTTACTTTTTTATACTCTTAACTGTAAACATAGTCGTAGTTCGAAAAATTATATAATTAACAACCTTAATAATTGCACTGAAATAATATGATGGACGATAATATTGACCTTTTTTCAACATTACCAAAAAAAAATCAGGATTCGTCTGAGCAGTTTAAAAAAACCGCCGACAAACCTGAACCTTTAATGCCCAAAAATCAAAATAACGCTGACAACTATGATGCTTCTTCGATCCGTATCTTAGAAGGACTAGAACCAGTTCGTATGCGCCCAGGGATGTATATTGGTGGCACAGATGAAAAGGCGTTGCATCACCTTTTTTCAGAAGTCGTTGATAATGCAATGGATGAAGTGATTGCAGGCTATGCAAACCTTATTGAAGTATCACTTGATGATAGTGGATTTTTAACAGTAACAGATAATGGTCGTGGTATTCCTGTAGAAAATCATCCAAAATTTCCCAACAAATCCACACTTGAAATTATCCTGACTACATTACACGCTGGAGGAAAATTTGACAGCTCGGCTTATGAGGTATCCGGTGGATTACATGGCGTAGGAATATCAGTCGTTAATGCTCTCTCAGACGAATTGCATGTGACAGTCATGAGAAACAATACAATTTTTTCACAAAAATTTTCTTGTGGCATCCCATTAGGATCTCTTGAAAATAAAGGAACAGTGCGAAACAAACGTGGGACTACTATAAAGTTTCGTCCTGATCCAAAAATCTTTGGAGATAATGCCCGCTTCGATCCTGTTCGACTTCTCAAGATGACGCAATCCAAGGCTTACCTATCGGGTCGTGTAAAAACATGTTGGTCTTGCGACAAAACAATAGCGGAAAAGTACAATATTCCGGAAAAAACAGAATTCTATTTTCCTGGTGGATTAAAAACATATCTCCAACAAAAATTAGAGAATCGCCATTTAATTTCCTCAGAAATTTTTACAGGGAAAACAGAAAAAAAGGGCAATCATCCTGGAAAAGTTGAATGGGCCATTGCTTGGTGTGAAGAGGATCCTGAAATCACTTCTTATTGTAATACAATCCTCACAGATGAAGGAGGAACGCATGAAACAGGACTGCGGCTTGCACTTACCCGAGGCATAAGAAAATATGCTGAACTTACTCAGAATAAGAGAGCTTCCTCTATTATTAGCGATGATCTCATGATTTCTGTTGTTGGGATTATGTCAATATTTATTCGAGAACCTGAGTTTTCAGGACAAACTAAAACAAAACTTGTATCACTAGACGCACAGCGTACTGTAGAAAACGCACTACGCGATCCTTTTGATCATTATTTAGTTCAAAATCCAGTTGAATCGACAAAATTATTAGAATGGATAATTGAACGGTCTGAAGAGCGTCTAAGAAAACGCAAACAACGAGAAGTCAATCGCAAAACAGCGATCCGCAAACTTCGCCTGCCAGGGAAATTAGCAGATTGTTCTCAAAATACAGCTAAAGGTACGGAACTCTTCATTGTAGAAGGAGATTCAGCAGGTGGCTCAGCAAAACAAGCGAGAAATCGCCAAAACCAAGCAATCCTACCATTGCGTGGAAAAATTCTTAACGTTGCCAGCGCTGGATCAGACAAAATTCGAACTAATCAGCAAATTATGGATCTCATTCAAGCTTTGGGATGTCGTACAAGATCACAGTATCGAGAAGAAGATCTCCGATACGAAAAAAGTTATTATCATGACAGATGCCGATGTTGATGGTGCTCATATTGCCTCTCTCCTATTGACTTTTTTCTACCAAGAAATGTATGATCTCATTGAACAAAAACATCTTTTCTTAATTTGCCCTCCTCTTTTTAGAATTACTCAAGGAACGAAGTTAGTATATGCGCGTGACGAGGAACACAAGAAAGAAATTCTTAAAGAATTTAAGGAAAAAGGAAAAGGAAAGATAGAAATAAGTCGTTTTAAAGGACTAGGAGAGATGTTAGCTTCTCAGTTAAAAGAAACAGCAATGGACACTAAAAAACGCACCCTTCTCCGTATAGAAATTAATAAAGATGCAAATTCTTTAGGAGAAACCCAACAATCAATTAATAGACTTATGGGCACTAAAGCGGATGAGCGCTTTAAATTTATTCAAGAAAGAGCAAGCTTTGCAGAATAGAGCAGATGCGTGATGAAAAATAGCAAAAATGAAACTTGAAAATTTTGCGCTTTATTTCCTATCATCGTTTTTAAAGAATATTTACATGTTGGGGAGACTAGCATATAAGAATTATTCTCAACATCTCAATATTATACGATATTCAGTACATCATTAGATATTAGATTAGAATTGCCAAAGGATCTACTCATGAGAGAGACAATCTTAAACCCTCAAGGAATAACACGCTGGATGATTATTTTTATAATCTTAGCAGCTCTATATTTTATCAAAGGATTTTTTGCTCCCGTCCTCGCAGCCCTTATTATTGGTTTTACGACCTGGCCATTGTATAATATATTTATACCAAAAGAAGAAAAATCTTCTACTTTATTAGCAGCATTTGCTACCATATTAGTTGCTTTTTCTTTTATTATTCCTCTTTTGGCTTTATCTTATTATGGAATGCTAGAAATAAAAGTATTAGCATCGCAAATTGCCTTGACAAGTGAAAATGATATTCCTGTTCCTAGTTGGTTATCTAACATCCCTAATAGCGGATGGTCCGTAAAATTATGGAAAGATAATCTTTCTAATCCTCAATGCCTCAAAGTGCTTGTTAAAAATTTTTTAGAAGCAAACATTACTAATTATATCAAACAATTTGTATCTTTTTTCAGCGTTATTCTTTTAGATTATTGTTTATCGGCTGTTTTTATGCTCATAGCATTATTCTTTTTTTATCGTGATGGATTACCTATATCTCGGCAATTAGATTCTTTGGGAGAACATCTTTTCTCCTCATACTGGAAAAAATTCTCGAGAATTATTCCTAAAGTAATTCGATCAACTTTTTTAGGCATGACAATTATTGCTCTTGGAGAAGGATTAATATTAGGAACTGCATATTGGATGGCGGGCGTTCCTTCACATAATGCGTTAGGAATTATCACTGCTTTGATGGCTATGATTCCAGGTGGAGCACCGATTGCATTTACAGTTGTATCAATCTACCTTCTCATAAAAGGTAATATTATTAATGCTATTCTTCTCTTCTCATGGGGGGCAATTGAATTATTTATCGTTGATAAAACACTCAGACCATTTCTTGTTGGAGGACCTATTAAACTACCATTTCTTCCTACTTTTTTTGGCTTAGTTGGAGGCGTGAAAACCATGGGTCTATTAGGACTATTCATTGGGCCAGTACTAATGGCTCTGGTCTCGGTAATGTGGAAAGAATCTATTATCGCAATTAAAGAAAAAAATATGAAAAAACAAAGTAACGAAACTTAAGCTAGAAGCATTCTTTTACTTATTATCAATATCATGTCATTAAAAAATATTTTTATTTTGATGACATGATCAATTTTTACAATCAATACGATAATTTATATACCTAAATTGCGTAACAACGTATTGCAAAAATATAAAAAATCTATTGATCGTTATTTTCTTTTTATGCTGCTGCAATCAACGAAGAGGATCTATTTGCTATTGAACGAACATATCTTCTCTTCACTTCTAAATGTATTCTCTCAATCATTTCCAACAATTCTGCGACAGATCCACCACTTAAATTCATTTTTTCAATGCGTTTTAATAATTTTTCCGCTATAATACTAGGTTCCACCAAAATCGCACCAACAGCTAGTTCACGCCAAACAATTGTTGCTTCAACAAAAATATCACTAATATCAGGAGCGATTCCTACTAATTCATACAGGGAACGAATAACATGAAACCCACCTGTTGAAAGGATAGAATGGACTCGATCCGTACTGTATTCTGTAATATTTGCAAGAATAACTACGACAAAATCAATTGCTCCAATCATAATAGCATAAATTAAAAGAGCTGGCGTCAATTGTCCATCTTCTTGTAAAAGATCAACTAATTCGCATAAATCTTGCATATTATGCACATTAGACATATTATGCACATTAGATACTATATCTAATATCCCTACCCTCATATTTTCTTCAGCGATAATTTTAATACGACGGGAAGAAAGGGCTTTTTGCACTATTTTTGACTCACACAACACATCACACACACTTTTCATCAAGAGATATTTAGCTTTCAATGAAAGGTCCGTTCGCAATGATAAAAGATTTCTAACACGTGCATTATAATAAAAACGTTTCACTATCTGCGTTAATAAGGATCTAGATAAAATAACTGATTTGTTTTCTAGCAGAGCTATAACATGATCTGCACATCCGTTTTCTACTAAATTTTCTGCTACTACATGTGATAACTTATACCGCGAAGCGATAAAAATAGATATCATCTTATTTCCTCGACCAATAAGATCAATAAGATCCTTATCATTGAGAACAGGAGAATGAAGAATCACAGTTCCTGACACATCAGGATGATCTTCACTAAGAGCAAGAACGACATGCCTTGGCACAGTATCAGACAGTGCTATCGCGCGTGCTAAAGATAAACGTACCATTGAAGAAGGATCATCAAGTAGATGCGTCATTGCTAAAACTAAAGAAGATTTTTCCTGATCTAACAGCTCTTCCATACACCAAGTTCTACCCAAAATACGAGCAATACTCATTCTTTCTTGTAATTTGGCTGTTCTAGACCATTTTATAAATGATTTTATACTCACAGGTAATCCTAAAAATAAATTAACTTTAACTACAACGCCGCTCTATAACACTGATCAAAATGTATCCTGGAAAAGTTAATTGTTAGTTCGCATTTTTCATAATAACTGCCATCATAACAAACAATATCACATCACATCTTATGTAAAAAATACACTACCAAATCTTTTATATAAACACATAAAAAGGGAAAAATAATGTTGCCAATGGTTGTAAAAATTTTGATAAATAAAAAAAATATTGCCTAAAATTAATAAAAAAAAAGATTTTATTCAAAATATTATAGATAACAATAAAATATAAAGAATACCTTGCAACACTAAACGAAAACGAAGTGAAGAGCAATTAAGAATATATGGTTTGGTGTTTAGCCATCCCATAATCAACATAAAGATTTAAACTCTGTGGTGCTATAGAGCAGCTTTATGAATGCGATATTCTTTAGATGCTATTGAAAGCCTGAAGGCTCTATAAGACGAATTCTTGCGGTCTAGCAGAAGCGGAGATTGAGAATCCCAATAATTGCAAGCAATTAGTAATTATAAGAAGCAATTTGCTCGATCTCATAGGAAAAACAAGAGTTAACAACTAGGCAACAAGAAGTAGCATAATAAGGAGAGAGCACAATTATGAGTAACATAGAAGAAATAATACGAAAGAGTAATCTAGAAGAACAAATACAACAGGCTGTAAGAGACATAGAATTTTTTGCTTGCTTTGAACATGTTGGGTTTCTTTTTCTCGTCTACAATCATCTTAATGAATGCGATCTTCGTTTAGATGCTATTGAGGATTCTGAAAACGTTATAAAAAACATTATAGATAGTATTGAGGTGTCTAAAAAAGCTATAATATACACTATAAAGCTAATTATTAGGGATCTATGGGAAGTGGAGATTGATTATAACCCTATTTTACATGAATTGTCCTATACAAGAATATATTTGCTTAGTCTCATAGGAAAAGAAGAACAAAATCTAATACCTGCTCAACAAATAATAGAATACGCCTTAAGGGTAACTGGTTCACCTAAGCCTGATACGAATAAACTAAAGAAAACGTATCTAGCGATTAAGAATATATGGTTTGGTGTTTAGCCTTCACATGTTCAATATAACAATTTAAACTTTAGGAGGTTTTTATGTCTAATAATCAAAGAGGAAGTAGTATTTCCTAAGATTTATGAAAAATACAATCAAGACGCAATTGACATTCAAAATTAGTTTTTACATTATATTAAATTACAATATAAGCTATTGATTATAGCTAGTGTTCTTTGGCTATCTCTCCTTTATTGGCGAGTTTTTAGGCTATTTGTCTTGTATCTTCCTATTATTCCTGCTGTTTGGCTGTTTCTCATAAACATTAAGCCTCCTTACGAAGCTGAAAAGCGGTAGTATATGATAGATGAATCTTTGAAATCTACAATGTGGAAATTCTATATGGAATGTGGAAATTCTATATAGGAGTTAAAGTCTACCTCATAGATGAGAATGAGATAGATGAGAGGAAGCTAAAAGATCATTTGTCGATATAGTAGGCGACAAAAAAGAGGTTGAGAAATATAATATATCTTATCTTTTCGTGATGTGGAAAATTATCAAGTTTTGCCTTGGGAAGATCGTAAAGAGATATTAAAACATAGAGTTAAAGATCAGCTTGTTTGGGATAGAATTAAATCGGAATTAAACATTAATCAGCTAAATAAGTGGCATTATTGTAGATATACGGTTCTTATACTTTTATTGATTGTGTTAGGTCTTTTAAAGGCGCATTTAATATTGGCATTGGCACATTCTCAACTATCATTCCTACAAATTTAGTAGCTATCTCGGGCTGGATTATCATGAAAAAATTCAATGATTTATCAATATCATATAACCATTGAACTTCCTGAAGATTTGATGAGACTTATTGAGATTACTTCAACTGGCAAAGATACGTTTTTTGTTAATGAAGCAAAAGAGAAAATGGACGCTCAACAATTTAGTCGTTGGTTTATCGGGAGAACTAAAAAAGCAGGAATTGAGAAATCTGCTCATGGGGTTCGTAAGCTTTCTGCCACTATTTCGGCAGAAGCTGGAGCGACAATGCATGAGTTAATGGCCACATACGGTTGGAAATCAATGTCACAAGCGGAAACGTATACGAAAGGTGCAGATAGAAAACGTTTAGGTATTAAAAATTCTCGGTTGATATCTTCAGTTATAAAAATCTAATGGAGCCAAACCTTAAAAATGATGGTTCGTCTAAAAAATATATATTGTTATATCATATGCTTAATATATATTATATGCCAATCAATAACATCATATAAGTTATACATAGAATGTGTAATTTCCTTTTATCAATACTAAATATATCACGCTATAATAAATCATCTAATAAATAGCCATGGGGATTTTTTATGTTCATCGTTGCTGGCCTTGGGAATCCTGGAAAAGAGTACTGTGCAAACCGTCATAACATTGGTTTTATATGTATTGATCGAATCCATGAATTTAATTCTTTCTCTTCTTGGAGGAAAAAATTTTCTGCTGAAATATCTGAGGGAAAAATCGATGGTTTAAGCACCATGCTGATAAAGCCGCAAACCTTTATGAATTTATCTGGAAAATCTCTCATAGAAGCGATTAATTTTTATAAAGTTTCTCTTGAAAACTGCCTAATTATTCACGATGAATTGGATCTGGACTTTGGAAAATTACGTCTAAAAACTGGTGGGAGCGATGCTGGACATAACGGTTTAAAGTCGATTAGTGAAAAATGCGGGAAAAATTATAAACGCCTTCGCATTGGAATTGGTCGTCCTTTGAATAAAGAACATGTGAGCAAATATGTTTTGGATGATTTTTCTCCCATCGAAAAATCATTTTTATCACCTATACTCGATAATATTGCCCGGCACCTTCCCCTACTCACTAAAGGTGATAAAAAAGAAGATGATTTGTTTTTAAACAATATTTTGAAGGTTGAAAAATAAAATCCCCAAATAATTGATTAATCTAGATCTAAGGATTGATTTTTAAATCATATTTTCCCAGTATACATACTTATTTTTCGAGTTTTCTGTGCGAGCAATAGAGTAAGTTCAGAAGAAATAAAACTTACACTTGACTTGAAATTTAGGCTTTGCTTCATACAAGAAAGATATTTTGCAAAAGGAAAAAATTTTATGGGTTTTAAATGTGGTATAATAGGTCTGCCTAATGTTGGCAAGTCAACACTTTTTAATGCGTTAACACGTACAGCATCGGCTCAAGCGGCTAATTATCCTTTTTGCACGATTGAACCCAATTCTGGTGAAGTCGCTGTTCCCGATCCTAGAATGCATAAATTAGCTGAAATTGCCAAATCAAAAGAGTTAGTTCCTACACGTATGTCTTTTGTTGATATTGCTGGAATAGTACGTGGTGCATCAAAAGGAGAAGGATTAGGCAATCAGTTTCTTGCTAATATTCGTGAAGTTGATGCCATTGTTCATGTACTGCGTTGTTTTGAAGACGAAGATATTATTCATGTCGACGGTCGCATTGATCCTATTAATGATATAGAAACAATAGAAACAGAATTAATGCTCTCTGATATTGAAAGACTAGAACGTCTTTTTGCAAAGAACAAAAAACTTACGTCTAACGATATACTTTTGATGCAATCCATTATTTCTTCATCTTTACGGCTGTTAGAAGAAGGAAAACCTGTTCGGAGTTTATTACAATCACTTGATTCCGATGCAATACCTATTTTTAAAAGTCTCAATCTTCTTACTGAAAAACCGCTCCTTTATGTTTGTAACGTTTCAGAAAATGATTGTAAAACAGGCAATATCTATACGGAAAAAATTCAAAAATTAGCATCGCAACAAAATGCCGAAATGATTATAATATCTGCATCTATTGAATCTGAAATATCGCAACTTCCAGAAGAAGAACGCAGCTTATTTATGGAAGAATTGGGCATTTCTCTATCAGGACTTGAATTACTTATCCAATCTGGATATCGACTCCTTGATTTGATAACGTATTTTACAGTTGGCCCCAAAGAAACCCGCGCTTGGACAATTCCTCAAGGCACCAATGCTCAAAAAGCAGCAGGTGTTATACACACTGATTTTGAAAAAGGATTCATACGTGCTCTCACGATTTCCTATGAAGACTACATATCAATGGGTGGAGAAAATGCAGCAAAAGAAGCTGGAAAAGCAAGGAATGAAGGAGCAGAATATATTGTAAGAGATGGTGATATAATGCATTTTCGTTTTAACGTATAAATTTCAAAGTTATAGCGATAAATTGATTTTTCCTCTTCCCTTTAAGCCAACCAAAAAGGAATTGCAGTATCTGCAATCAATATATGGAGCTGTTTCCTGGAACCAATCCAATGCACATCTAATCCAATAAAAATGTACAATATACTTGATCCGTCACTTCCATCAGGCCCACAATATTATTGAAAAAATATACTGTGTTACGGGAAATAGCAGAAAAAATTTACAAATGTTCTTGCAATATCTTGTTATCCTGATAATGACGTTGATTTACTAAAATTAATAGAAGAAAATATTAAACTAAATAAAAAATCAATCTCTAGAGAAGCAACCCAGATATTACTTGAACACTTGGGAGGAGATCGTGTCGCTTCTCGAAATGAAATACAAAAACTATTATCTTATTGTTCCGAAGATGATTTAATAACAGAACAACATGTAAAAGATATAATTTGCGATACTCATGTATTATATATTGAAGAAATTATTAATGCTACTTTACAAGGGAAAACGTATCACGCACTTATGCTAGCTGATTTTTTTTCACATCAAAAATGTCGTCAAATGCTCTACTAAATGGCTTTTTACAAAAATTTCAATTGCTAGATAAAATTCATATAGAAAAAGAATGCTCTAAAATGTGGTTCCCATCAGCTACGCGTTTCCGCCTCACCTTAGGGGCCGGCTAACCCTGCTCAGATTAACTTTAAGCAGGAACCCCTGGTCTTTGCGAGAGGGTTTCTCACCCTCTTTATCGTTACTCATATCAACATTCTCACTTCCGATACCTCCAGAGGCTCTCACAAGTCCTCCTTCATCAGCTTACGGAACGCTCCGCTACCACTTGCAAACTTATAAAGTAAAACAAATCCTCATCTTCGGTGCATGGCTTTAGCCCCGTTACATTTTCGGCGCAAAAATCCTTACCTAGACCAGTGAGCTGTTACGCTTTCTTTAAATGATGGCTGCTTCTAAGCCAACATCCTGGTTGTTTTGGGATTTCCACATCCTTTCCAACTTAGCCATGACTTCGGGACCTTAAATGGAGGTCAGGGTTGTTGCCCTCTCCACAATGGACGTTAGCACCCACTGTGTGTCTGCCAACTAATACTCTCTCCAAAGACTGATACGTAAATGATATCTGAAAATAAAATTTAGAAGAAAGTTAATCGGTTAATGATGGGTAACTCATGTGGCATAAAACATGCTATGATTGCCATCATATAAAGAAATATATGTTTTTCTTTCTTAGTAGCATTAAGTAATCCTTCAAAATGATATCAAAAATATAAAGACAATAATTTTTGTCATGACTATCAAAGATAACTCTTGAGAGATTTTTTTAATCGTTTTATAGATAACAATAACTGATCTTATATATCTGTAATAGGTATATCAATTCTTGTAATGATCTATGGGAGAAAATATGCTGGCACATAAAGTAGCTTTTCTAACAGCTGGTGGCATTGCTCCGTGTTTGTCTTCGGGTATTGGCATGCTGATTAACCGTTATAATGAAATTCTTCCAGAAGCAGAGTTGATTTGTTATCGCTCTGGATACCAAGGACTACTTTTAGATGACAAAATTGTCATTACGCCAAATATGCGACAGCATGCAGATAAATTACTCTCTTATGGGGGATCTCCTATAGGCAATAGCCGCGTAAAACTCACGAATATTTCTGATTGTGTTAAACGAGGATTGATTAAAAAAAATGAAGATCCACTAGAGGTATCCGCTCGTCATCTTATGAAAAGTGGCGTTACTATTCTTCATACAATAGGAGGAGATGATACAAATACAACATCTTGCGATCTTCTCCGTTATCTTAAAGAAAAGAATTATAACATTACTGTTGTTGGATTACCGAAAACAATAGACAATGACATTGTTCCAATAAAACAATCTTTGGGCGCTTTAACGGCTGCCAAGGTGAGTGCACGTTTTTTTGATAATATTTCCAATGAACGTAGCGCAACACCTAAAAGTCTTATTATACACGAAGTCATGGGAAGAAATTGTGGCTGGCTAACAGCCTATTCTGCGCATTGTTACTTGAATATGATTCGAGATAGAAACTATGTTGATGGATTTGTTTTTTCTTCTGATTTTAAAGCGATAGATGGTATCTATATACCTGAAATGTTGTTCAATATTGAAAGAGAAATTGAACGTCTCAGCAAAGTGATGGAAAAAAAAGGATCCGTTGCTATTTTTGTATCTGAAGGTGCTTGTCGTGATGCTATAGTGGAAAGCCATCTATCATCTGGCAAGAAAATTCAGAGAGATTCTTTTGACCATATTCTTCTTGATAAAATTAATGTTGGCTCTTGGTTTTCCGATCAATTTGCGAATATGATAAAAGCAGATCGTTCAATTGTACAAAAATCAGGATATTTTGCTAGATCTGCAGCTTCTGAAGAGGAAGACTTAGAGCTTATAAGAAAAATGGTTTTCCTTGCGGTTGATAGTGCGATTTCTGGTTTATCTGGTGTTACAGGGGAAGATGAACGAGAAAATAATCTTTTACGAATCATTAAATTTGAAGATATACGTGGTGGCAAAGTTTTTGATATAAATACGCCTTGGTTTTCCGAAATACTACAACATACGGGACAAAAATGCTAAACAAGTGTTTGATATCTCTTCACAAAAATTAATCTCTTCCATAAGTAAGTTATAGCTCTATTTCTTATAAATAAATTTTTCTATCATCATTTATTATTGCTACCTTTAGTCATTTTTTATATTTTTGCATGGATTTTTTTAATAATATTATTTTGAGAAATTACAAATGAAAAGAAAATCGTTATACGCTAGCCTTCTCTATCATTTACGGTGGGCGTTTCTTATCACAATCATAGGAATTTTACTAAGTATTGCAATTGGATGGCAAATTACTAATACGTTATCTGGAACAATTTCAACAGTATATCTCTGTATAATACTAGGAATAGTAGAGATTTCTCTTTCTTGTGACAACGCTATTCTCAACGCGAAAACTCTAAAAAAAATGTGCCCTGTTTGGCAAAAAAGATTCCTAAGTTGGGGAATATTAATAGCCGTATTTGGGATGCGCATTATATTCCCTATTATGATTGTTTGTCTTATAGCAAAAATTAGTCCCATTGAGGCAATCAATCTAGCAGTATATTCACCTACAGATTACTTAAGAATTATTTCTGAATCTCATGTACCTATTTCAGGATTTGGGGGTACATTTTTAATGATGGTTAGTCTTACGTTTTTTTTAAATAGCAAAAAAAACATTCACTGGATTCATTTATTAGAAAATTCTATGTCGCATCTTACTAAAATTAAAGGGATAAAGATTTTTCTTGTTTTATCATTTGTTTCTGGAATTTCATGCATATTACCTAGAAACGAGATGTACCCGTTCATATTATCTTCTATCCTTGCATTGATAATTTTTTATGGCATTAACTTTTTAGAGAACGTATTATCAACTAATCATTCTCCCACAAATTATGTAAAAGGAAGATATGGATTAAACTTATTTTTATATCTTGAAATAGTTGATGCCAGCCTCTCGTTTGATGGCATTATAAGCTCCTTTGCCATTACTAAGAATTTTTTCATTATAATCATCGGGCTAACAATTGGTGCTGTATATGTCCGCTCTATGACACTTATAATTCTCAAGGAAAATATCCTAAACAAGTATAAGTACCTTGAACATGGATCATATTATTCTATATTTATACTTTCTATAATTATGTTTTTACAAACAATAATAAATATTCCAGAAGTTTTCACGGGTACAAGTAGTGCACTCTTAATTTTATTATCAATCTACTCTTCGACAAAGAATAATGTTAATTATTCAATCAGCAAAAGATAATATCGGTATTTAAAAAAATATTATCAAATAAATTTTTATAACTATTTTTATTCAAGAATATATAAAAAATTTGTTGCTCATTTGACTTTTTGTCCTGCCTTAGGATTTTCCAAAGCGATGGATTGAGCATTAATCTTTACCTATTAAAATTTCAATTGATCATGCTTTGTATATTTTTTTACTTCATATGTTCTGCTATTATTTTATACAAAGAAAATACAAAACATAGTAAAAACGAAATATTCCACAACAAGAAACAAATGGATCATTATTTAATTTGTTTCGGAAAAGTAAAAAATATATCTCTTAATGTAATGGATAATGTACCAAACTTTTTTGATAGATGGAACAAATATTGTTTATGATAAATATACCAAGAAGATATCTTTGAGATCTTCTTCCTTATCTCTATAGATCTTACACAAAAAACCTAAAATGGATAACAAGATAATCCTCTTTATCACTGAAATTGTTAAAATTTTTCCTTATTATTGAATGAGTTATTGCATCCAATACCAAACCTAGCAACTATATTCCTATAATTTCCATATTTCCCGTCTAATTCTGAAATAATAACAGAAATGATCCAAGAAAATAAAATTATTTGGTCAAAAATAAATACATCAAAACTATACATAAGAAAAGTTACCGCAAAAGAATATTATCTATAAAACCTATGCATTAACTTTTAAAATGATTGCCGATAATGTATAAAAAAGGAAGAAAATACGATTTATAAATCATTAAACTATGCATTATTCGAATTGAGTAATATTTTAAAGTAGGTGATTTATTTTACGTTTTTATGGTATTTAGATATTTACATAAGAAACAATCTCCACTACCCGGTTAGCAGGTAAGTGAAAATAATCAGATGGCTCTTCTGCATACGTAAAAAGCATAATAAACAAATGATCTTGCCAACTAGGCATACCAGATCTTGATTGTGGTAACAATTTACGACGTCCTAGGTAGAATGATGTATTCATAATTTCAAATTTTAGTCCATGATTCCTTAATTCTGCCAATGCTTGAGAAACATTTTGTTCTTCCATATATCCAAATAATAATTCAACACACGAAAATCGTTCAGAAATTTGTTCACATATAAACCGTTTTTCTTTTGGTACTCGTGGTTGATTAGCGGTATTAATCATCAAAATAATATTTTTCTCATGTACGACGTGATTGTGTTTAATATTTTGTAATAACGCATCTGGAACAGCTTGCGAATCACTTGTGAGAAAAATTGCCGTACCTGGAACTTGTTGAGTTGAGTTTTCTATTGAAACGATAAAAGAATGAATAGGAATATCGGCATGACGAGTAAGTGTAGATAGAATATTTGTCCCTCTCTTCCATGTCCACATTATGACGATACATAAAGAAGCAATCAATAATGGAATATATCCACCATCAAGTATTTTAAATAAATTTACTCCTAAAAAAGTCATTTCAATTAATAATAATGGAAAGAGAAAGATAATAACTTTAACAAGTTTCCATCTCCAATACACATGGGCAAAAACGGAAAACATAATTGTGGAAATGACCATAGTTCCACTTACAGATATCCCATATGCAGCTACTAAAGATTCAGAATGTCTGAATCCAAGTACACATGTAATGACTCCCAAAAATAGAAAAAAATTGATGCTTGGCAAAAACATTTGTCCTTTAAAGGTTTCTGAAGTAAAGAATATCTTCATAGGTGGTAAAAATCCCAAATGAATCGCCTGTCTTGCTAATGAAAATGTTCCTGTAATCACAGCTTGACTAGCAATAACAGTTGCACATGTTGCAGTTAAAATTGCAAAAGGCAAAAACCATCCTGAAAACATCATATAGAAAGGATCTTTAATAGCTGCGGGATTGGAGAGCACTAAAGCCCCTTGTCCTAAATAGTTTATTATTAAAGCTGGGAAAATTACCATCCAGGCATATTGGATTGGCTTACGACCAAAATGTCCAAGATCAGCATAAAGAGCTTCTGCGCCCGTGATGGTTAAAAAAACTGAACCTAAAACAACGAGAGAAATAGTGCCTCGTCCAAAAATCATGTACAAAGCATACATAGGATTAAAAGCGGCAATAATACCCCAATCATCTGATATATGGATTAATCCCGAAACCGTTATCATTAAAAGCCAAGTGAGCATAATAGGAGAAAAAAAACAAGCCACTCCTTTAGTTCCATGAGATTGTAACATGAACAATAAAAATAATATTCCTAAGGCGATCAAAATAATAAAATTATCTAATCCCGTAGCTATGTATCTTATACCTTCTACAGCAGAGAGAACGGAGAGCGCTGGTGTTACCACAGTATCTCCAATAAACAATGAAGAACCAATTAAGCCCAGTGTTATCAATAAAGTTGAATTTTTAGGAACTTTTTTTAATAACAAAGCAAGAAGAGATAAAATACCACCTTCCCCATCATTATCAGCTCTTAATAACAATAAAATATATTTTATTGTCACCACTATGGTAAGAACCCAAATCATGAGGGAAACCAAACCTATAATCTCTACTCTGTCCACATTAGAAGTATGACTCATCGTTTTTAATGCTTCTTTGAAAGAATAGAGAACGCTAGTACCAATATCTCCATAAACTACACCTATAGATTCAAACATCAGATAAAACAGGTTTGGATTATTTCTGTGAAGATCTTTAGTATGAGTATTCATGATAATAAAAAATTTGCCTTTACAAACTATCTGTTTCTCTAGTTATTTCACCGTAATCGATTAAAAAATATTTTTTATATTATCCAATGATAGCAATGAACAATCCTAAAGAATGTATTTCATATTCTATAT